>NZ_MLYQ01000045.1:0-18481 GCF_001866725.1 Bacillus sp. MUM 13 | reverse complement strand
TGCCGCAGGACGCGGCGTTCTTAGTCTTTGTTCTTCTATTCAGGCGCTTCCGCTTTTTTATATAATCCAGCTCCAGCGCCTAGCTTGCTGTGCAAAAGATGTTTTTACCTCAGAAGGCAAAGAACGCCTTCGGAGGACAAAACCCTATTTGCTTCGCAAGCTGAACAGGCGCTTGCGCTTTTTATATTATCCCTATTTTTTTTTGAAGAAGCAATCTTGATTTTTAGGATTCGTGTATGGGTTGTGATAAAATATATACGTTAACTGGGGAGGATGAATGATGAGACAAACGATTATGATACAAGATGCAAAAATATCTGATGGCACATTGATGCTGTTTGCGGATGAAACCGCTAACTTAACTTCCTTGCATCCAAAAGAACAAATGCTGGTTGATTCCGATCATTTTGCATTTATTTACTTAACTGAAACTGATGAAGGATATACATACATTTCTTTGCATGAGGGAGTTTGGGCCCCGCTTAAATCCGCATGGGAGAAAAAAATGCCTGCTGTTGTCAAAGCAGGTGATAATACCCTCGAATTAAAGGGTATATATGAAGAACTGGAATACTTAGTAGATAATATTAAAGGAAACAGCAACTATGGAGAAGAATTCTCTGATAAGGTAGAAAAAACGTTTGCGATTTAACAGGCAGTGAATGTCATATAGTTGCAGAGCTTAACACTGATATGACTGCCCTAAATGCCTAAATGGTTTCATAACAATCAGAGGCATAGGGGAAGTTACATTTTATACAGGTAAATATTACGGCAGCCGGCAAAAGCAGCGAGAAGCAGGTTTGACGATAGTCAGGGTTTTATTCCCGGACTGCTGCTGAGCCTGCCATCCTGCCCGGCTTGCAGGGATAGGCGGTGGCGGCTTATGGAACAATGGGAAGATTTTTTAGCTCCATATAAAAAAGCAGTAGATGAATTAAAGGTTAAATTAAAAGGAATGAGAGCGGAGTTTGAACGAAGCCATGTTCATTCGCCAATTGAATTTGTCACAGGCAGAGTAAAGCCGATTGTCAGCATTCTCGACAAGGCGATCCAAAAGAATATACCGCTTGATAAGCTATCTGAGGAAATGCAGGATATTGCAGGCCTTCGTATGATGTGCCAATTTGTTGAGGATATATCACAGGTGGTCGGGCTGCTCAGGGCCAGGAATGACTTTGAAATCATCGAAGAGAGAGATTACATATCGAATAAAAAGGCAAGCGGATACAGATCTTATCATGTTGTCATCTGTTATCCGGTCCAGACGATACACGGGGAAAAAAAGATCCTTGTTGAAATCCAGATAAGGACACTCGCCATGAATTTTTGGGCGACGATTGAACACTCGTTAAATTATAAATATCGCGGAGATTTTCCTGAGGATATTCAAATCCGGCTGAAAAGAGCATCTGAAGCAGCATTCCTGCTGGATGAAGAGATGTCCGAAATCAGGCTGGAAATACAAGAAGCACAAAGGCTGTTTTCAAGGAAAAAGGATGGCCAGGAATTCTGAAGAATGCACAGAAGGGAAGGGAGGATTATCATGAAATTTGCCATAACCTCTAAAGGGGATACAAAATCTAATACATTAATGAGTAAAATGCGGACCTATTTGCAGGATTTCAATCTTGAATATGATGAAGACCAGCCGGATATTGTCATCTCAGTCGGAGGCGATGGGACATTGCTGTATGCTTTTCACCGATATAAAAACCGGCTTGATAAGACGGCCTTTGTCGGTGTCCATACAGGCCATCTTGGATTTTATGCAGACTGGACGCCGGACGAGATTGAAAAGCTTGTCATTGCAGTGGCTAAAACTCCATTCCAGGTTGTTGAATATCCTCTTTTGGAAGTGATAATCCGGTACCAGCATGGAGGCCGTGAATCAAGGTTCCTTGCGCTGAATGAATCCACTGTCAAATGTGTGGAAGGTACACTTGTCATGGATGTGGAAATCCGGGGCCAGCATTTTGAAACCTTCCGCGGTGATGGTTTATGCCTTTCAACACCAACAGGAAGCACAGCTTATAATAAAGCTTTGGGCGGCGCTATTATCCATCCATCCTTTGATGCCATTCAATTTGCAGAAATGGCCTCAATTAATAACCGGGTATTCAGGACAATCGGATCTCCTTT
Source organism: Bacillus sp. MUM 13 (assembly GCF_001866725.1). Lineage (NCBI taxonomy): Bacteria > Bacillati > Bacillota > Bacilli > Caryophanales > Bacillaceae > Bacillus > Bacillus sp. MUM 13. The sequence goes on along the minus strand of NZ_MLYQ01000045.1, from coordinate 16,339 downwards.
ATTGCTCCCTGCGCACCATACCTGTATGCTGCGCCCGGTAAAGAATGCGAATTTCCAGATCACTGTTGATCATCTTTCCCTGCTTCATCAGGATGTAAAGTCCATTCAATATCGCGTAGCAGATGAAAAAATACGTTTTGCACGGTTTCGTCCCTTTCCTTTTTGGAAGAGAGTACACGATTCATTCATTGCAAACTAAGGAGCTATGGCAAACTTCATGTCAAACAACAGCAGCAAACAGCATTTCACCTTAAGCTGGAAGGTGGAAAAAGAGCAGTCAGGAAAGTTGCTTCGCGAATTTTTATCAGGCCGGGATATTTCAAAAAGGGCTCTCACCGCCATTAAATTTGGCGGCGGGAGGATCCTGGTGAATGGCTTTGAAGCAACTGTACGATATTCACTGCATGAGGGTGACCAGGTGGAAGTGCATTTTCCTCCTGAAGCCGGGAGTGTGGGATTAAAGGCTGAGAGACTGCCGCTTTCCATTAAATATGAAGATGATTATGTCATGGTTCTTGTTAAACCTCCTTACATGAATACAATCCCTTCACGTGAACATCCAGATGGCAGCCTGGCAAATGCACTTGCTGGATATTATCAGGAAAAAGGGCTGTTATCTACCGTCCATGTTGTCACAAGGCTCGATAGGGATACATCAGGCCTTTTGCTTATTGCAAAACATCGGCATGTCCATCACTTATTTAGTGAACAGCAAAAAGCCGGTGGTGTAAAACGCAGTTATGATGCCGTTGCAGAAGGGTCCATTTCCTGTGAGTCGGGCCGAATAGAGGCCCCTATAGGAAGAAATCCTGACAGCATCATTGAGAGAGAAGTGAGGGAGGACGGGCAATATGCCTGCACACTCTACAAGGTTATGGGCTATTATGAAGGCTATTGCCACGTGAAGCTCAGACTCTTAACCGGCCGCACCCATCAAATCAGGGTGCATCTCTCCCATCTTGGACATCCTCTTGCAGGGGACGATTTATATGGTGGCAGCCGGCAGGCCATTTTGCGACAGGCACTTCATTGCAGCCAGCTGACTTTCTATCATCCATTCCTGAAGAAGGAACTGACATTTTCAGAACCGCTGCCGGAAGATATGAAAAAACTGCTTGCCTCAATTAAAAGGCTATGAATATGTCTGAAAAAAATGCTGGTAATTTTAGTATGATGCCGTAAAACTTCTAATCAACATACATGTTTAATAGAGCACATGCAAAAAACCTCCTGGGATAGTCTTGCCGGGAGGTTTTTTGTTTAATTATGTTCAGCATACAGCAGGCTTGTCTTAATCAAAGGTACTGCGGAATTTTTCAGGAAGAAAAGGCATGGAAGATGGCACAGATACGGTTTCGAGCTCAGGATAGCGCAGGGCAGTTAATTTTCCGCCGAAAACGCAGCCTGTATCAATATTAAAGGTGTTGTGGATATGCCGCACCTCTTTAACCGGGGTATGGCCATAGACAATTAAGGGCTTTCCTTTATAGCTCTTCGCCCAGTCACGCCTTACCGGTGAGCCGTCAGGATGCTTTTCGCCTGAGATGTCTCCATAAAGGACAAAGGTTTTTACCTTATCTGATGTCTTGCCGATATAATCTTCTTTTATGCCAGCATGTGCAATAATCAGAGAATTGCTGTCAGCAATCTGATATAGTGGTGACTGCTCATAAAGATCTATGAATTTCTTTCTGATTTTCTTTTGGCTCCTTGCGGGAAGGTCTTCATATTCTGCTACAGTGGTTTCGAGGCCATATGTAATCTGCACCTTGTTTCCCAAAAAGAAACGATAAAGCTTATTGCAATGATTTCCGGGCGAATACAAAGCAAGCTTATGTATAAGAACCAATTCATAAACAACTTCAATGACCTTCAGTGAATGTGGTCCGCGATCGGTCAAATCTCCAACAAATCCGAGAATCCTGCCATCCGGATGAACAGGGTAACCTTTTGACCAGTCATAACCCAGCTTTTTTGTTAGTGACTCAAATTCATCAAAACAGCCATGGATGTCTCCGATAATATCTATTTTCATAAAAACTCCCCCTAATGCTTCATTCACTCGATACATCTATAGTACCACCACCTGCATTAATAAAAACAGGCTATGTTTCTCACCATCTAGTATAGGCCATAGAGGTGAATTTCATCCCGCAGCCTGTTTTACCCTTATTGGTTCGGCAGAATAAAAAACCCCCCAAAGGTGTTTCTTTGCGCTGTTTTTTGTTATACTTGAATTAAGTACTAGGTACTAATGACTCGTAATAAATTGGAGGACATGAGGCTATGACTCTTTCTTTAGAAGGTAAAACATTTGTAGTGATGGGTGTTGCAAATAAACGCAGTATCGCATGGGGAGTTGCACGTTCTCTTCATGAAGCTGGCGCAAAATTGATATTTACATATGGACGGGAACGCACGGAAAAAAGTGTGCGTGAGCTTGCGGCAACTCTTGATGGAGCATCTTCCCTGATTCTTCAATGCGATGTGTCAGAAGATCGATCCATTGAACAATGCTTTAAAGAAATCAAGGAAAAAGCAGGAGTGATTCACGGGATTGCCCACTGTGTCGCTTTTGCCAATAAAGAAGAGCTGAACGGCGATTATATGAATACAAACAGAGAAGGCTTTCTGCTTGCGCATAATATCAGTTCATATTCACTGACAGCAGTTGCAAAAGCAGCGCAAGGCCTGATGTCTGAAGGCGGATCAATCGTAACGATGAGCTATCTTGGCGGCGAGCGTGTCCTGCCGAATTATAATATCATGGGAGTGGCCAAGGCGTCACTTGAAGCAAGTGTAAAATATCTGGCAAACGATTTAGGCAAACATGGCATCCGCGTGAATGCTATTTCTGCAGGTCCAATCCGGACTCTATCAGCGAAAGGTGTCAGTGACTTTAACTCCATTCTGCGGAAAATTGAAGAAGAAGCTCCACTTCGCCGCACAACAACTCCTGAAGAAGTAGGAGACACAGCCCTTTTCTTATTCAGCGGCCTTTCAAGAGGCATTACTGGTGAAAATATACATGTGGATTCAGGCTATCATGTAATGGGCTAATGATAATGTCTGCAAAGAAGCGTCTCATCTGAGGCGTTTTTTTTTTATGGCCATGCACCTTTTTACCTTCATTTAATTCCTATATGCTCCCTTTAAAATCACCAATATCATATCTTCAGCCTGGAAGCTTGCAATACCATACATAAATGTAAAAAAGAAAAATATATTGTACATAGACCGGAAAATGGTCCAATTATGAAGAGACCGGTGATAGTAATCTGTCTGGTTACCCAAAATGAATGTACATTAGTCCGATTTTATAAAAAGGGGGGAGCGGCTATTCATACTGTAAAGAAGCACTTTTTCTTAATTGACGGAGTCCGTTCGGTTAATGAGGTCATAAAAAAATCAGATAAGCAAAAATGCAGCATCCCAAGAGTAAATATTAAAAATGCCCTTTCTCAGGAAATTCTGCTTGAAAAGCTTGCCAAATTGCCGGCCTTTGCCCCAAAGCCGGTGTGCCGATTTACCTTCAATGGCAAAGCAGTAATTGGACGCCTGGAAAAAAGGAATGATTCTATATTGTTTATCAGGCACCAATTCGGCAGGAAAATGACAGAATATCCAGAGAGCCTGCTTGAAAACATCAGCATACTGAAATATTAGGAGGCGGAATATGACAGAAAACAAGAAAGAAGGAGCATCGACTAAACCGCTATTTTATATCATCCAGCCAAATATTACAGAGGGGCCAAACCCAAATATGCAGCAAGAGTACCGCTCTAAAATTAAAGAAAAGGAACATCCAAAGAAGGAAGAGAAAAAGGTCCTGGAAGAGGATGAAGTAAGCCGGAAAAAAGAAGATGAAGAAAGAAAACTTGAACAGGTGAAGGTGGAATTTGGCGTGTATGACGCCATGAAGGAAATCCAGAATGAGATAGAAGCGATTAAAACGGTAAAAGATCCCAAGCCCGCAGGAAATGCCGAGGCGATCAAAGAAATTAATGCAATCCTCGAAAAAGAATCTAATATGATTAAGAGGCTGATGAGCGGCGAAGAAGAAGAAAAAGAACAGCCAGCAGAAGCATTGCCGGTATATCAGGAAGAGAGAATGGATCCCAAGGAATTGAAGAAGATGAAAGAACAGATATCACGAATATTGAAAACTCCCAAAGAATCGCAAAAGCCTTACTGTGAAGCCGTCATTCATGGAAGTAAAATCCGGTTTCAGATAATCGGCAGGCAGGACGGTGATGTGAAAATTAAAGTCGGCAGCTCGGTTCATGTTGTCAGGCTCCAGGATATTCGAGACTTCACCATTTTTTAAGCATGATAAAACTCTCCTGAAAGCGGTGAAGCTAATGAACCTTGAAACCATCCATCCTGCTGCCATCATTTTGCTCGGTTTGGCTTCCTTCCGGTTAACAAGGCTGATTGTTTATGATAAGATCACTGAATTTTTCCGGAGACCATTTTTTAATGAAATAGAGAAGGAAAACGAAGAAGGCGTCACCGAGATTTACCTGCTACCAAAAGATAAAGGAATAAAACGATGGATTGGAGAACTGCTAAGCTGTTTTTGGTGTACGGGAATTTGGGTCAGCATATTTCTGTATGGGCTATACCTTCTTAAAAATCCAGCCGGGGACGCCGTGATCCTTATCCTTTCCATAGCAGCCATCGGATCAGTGTTTGAAGTGGTAATTACTAAGATAATGGGCGATTGAACGGGACAAAGCTTTTTCCCTTTCATATACTAACTATATAATTAAAAGGAGGCTTTGTGATGATCAGAAAACAACAGCCCATAAATATTGTGCAAAGACCTATTAAAAAAAGCCCGACGGTAGCTGTTAAGAAAGGCTGCGGCTGCAATAAAGGAAAATAATAAAAGGGATGGGACCTTATCTTAATGGATAAGGTTTATTTTTTTGCGGAAAATTAGAAGAGAACAAACGGATTCCTTCTATTTCCTTATCCTACCATTCATAAATTTCCTTTACATAAAAGAAAATAGAGGTATAACCAAAATACGGGGAAGTGAAAAAATGTTAACCTTCATAGAAAAAGGAATAGGCAAGTGGTTTTCTTTGCCTGTATTGATTCTTTTTATTATTCTTGCAGGCTGTTCAGATGATGGCCAGAATAAGGATGATTTGTCACTTGTTAAGAAAATCGATCCTGCTCCAATGGATATCATCAAAACTTCTAATGAAAATGATGATACTGCGAAAAAAGTGAAAAAAGAAGTAGCCGGCCATAAATACGTTTATGACGTAGTGACGGTCAAGCATGGAAAAACCATTATCGTCGCTTACAAGGTGAAGCATCTTCACAGATTCCAGATGAAAAGTATTGAAAAACAGGTAACAGGACAACTCAAGAAGAAATTTCCTGATCATCAATTCATCGTGTCGAGTGATTATAAGATCTTCCTTGAATCTGTGCGATTAAATGAAATGCTGCAAAAAGAAGATGTTCCAGAGAAAAAAGCCAAAAAGAAATTCCGGGAAATCGTTGAATTAAAGAAAGAGTTAACCTAAACGATCGGCAAATATGCTGTTAAAAAAAGGAGGAATCTGCTATGCTGCCTATGTTTTTTTGGGCATTTGTTGTAGGAGGGATCATTTGCGTTATCGGACAGCTTCTGTTCGATGTTGCCAAGCTTACTCCAGCTCACACGCTTAGTACACTAGTTGTTGCAGGTGCAATATTGGATGGCTTTGGCCTTTATGAGCCCCTCATTGATTTTGCAGGAGCCGGGGCGACGATACCCATTACCTCATTCGGTAATTCTTTAGTGCATGGCGCGATGCAGGAATCAGCGCGGCATGGGCTTATCGGCGTGTTAACAGGCATGTTCGAAGTAACGAGCTCAGGTATTTCAGCAGCCATCATATTCGGATTCATCGGGGCACTGATTTTTAAACCTAAGGGCTGAGTGCCCTGAGTGTATCTTTTTTGAAATAGGCTATATATCTATGGAGTTTGCCTATACACCTTGGGTTTCCTGTCATATGTTAGAAGGGAGAACCCAAAGTGAGGTGAAGCGGAATGTATGGATATGGATGGGGAGGATACGGACCAGGCTATGGTTATGGAGCAGGATACGGAGGCGGATATGGCTCTGGATTTGCTTTGATCGTTGTATTATTTATTCTCCTGATCATTGTGGGCGCTGCACTATGCTGAGCTTTTTATTTTAACGGAATAGGCGGCGCCTATTCCGTTAAAATAATAAATGAATGTTCTTGCACATATGCTTTCTCAGCAAGTTCTCCGGTGTTCGGCCATTTTCCCTGCAGCGGCAGATAAGGCTCAGACAAAGTCCTCTTCTAAAGGTGCATACTTCCGTATTTTCACCCGTTGGTACCCGCTTTGGTTTATCTGGCGGGAAAAGCAAGGGATTTATCCATACAGCTTTATGATTTCTATTCTTTACTGCGGATCTATCTTTTGTAATTGGTTTTATTTTCAGTACGTTCCGCGCGTTATCGTTCAAATGAATGTTCACTTCATTCTGTTTAGCTTCAATCTTTGTTACAAAAGCAAGCGGGAAGGAAATTCTTTCAGTTTCAGTTTCCACAACTGCTTCTGTTCTTGATACTTCCTTCAGCACTCCAACCCTGCGTTCAATTTGTTTTGGCCTGCGGAAAAAAAACACAGCATTTCCTCCTGCCTATATATTACTTTTACATATCATATGCAGATGTGCCCAGTTTGCTAAACCTGTTTCCTCCTGCTGTAAAAACTCCTATGAACCATTTCTCCCCGGGAGCATAGGATATTTTACAGAGAAGGAGGGCTTAGAGAATGGAAAATAACTTTTTTAAAAACATTGAAGGCAAAACCGGTGTAAATATGAAGGATGTTTTTGAACTGGCAAATTCTCTTCAGGGAGCTAACTTTAAAGATGAAGCGACAGTGCGGAGCGTTATCAAAAGGGTTTCTCAAATTGCGAAAAAGCCGGTAAATCAGGAAACAGAGGATAAAATTGTCGAAAGCATTGTAAAAGACGGAAACAAATTAGACTTTGGCACACTTGCCAATATGCTGAATAAAAAGTAATACCTTAAACACGTGAACCAAATGAAACAGGCGGGGAAAAATCCCCGCCTGTTTCTATTTTTTCAGTGCCTTTAAAAACCTTGAAGGATAGGCCGTTTTTCCGCGTCTTGTTTTTGGTACGGAAATGTACAGCTGTTCCTGTGCCCGGGTTGCTGCCACATAAAGCAGGCGGCGTTCTTCTTCAAGCGAGCTTTCATTTCCATTTCTGTATTCCTCAAGAGAAAAGTCATGGGGGAGGCTTCCGTCTACTGCCGCCAGAATATAAACCGTTTTATATTCAAGTCCCTTGGACCGGTGGATGGTTGTTAATTGGATGCTGTCTGTAAAATGCTTCGAAAGGTTTTTCACTTCTTTAATCATCGCAGTCATATGATTTGCATGTTCAATAAATTCGGCCACCGTTTCAAAGCGTTTGGCGGCTACCCGTAAATCCCGGATATCATCGGAGGCCTTTTCAGCACTTCCATCATTGCCGCGCTTTTTTACAAAATCCTTAAAGCCCAAATCCTTTTCAATGATTTCTAATGCAACAAGCGGAGAGACGTTTTTCAGTGAACGGATTTTTTTGGGCAGGGCTTTAAGCTTTTTTTCCTGAAAAGCATGTCCAGTTTTTACAAAAGAAAAGCTATCAATAAAATCGCAATCCTGCAAAATGGTCTGAGCCTTCATTTCCTGAAGGACGCTTTGCTTCAGGAAAAGGGAAGAAAGGACTTCACCTGCAGGCTTCGGATCATGCGGTGAGAGGCTGAGGCGCATAAAAGCAAGCATACCTCTAATAAGTCTCCGTTCGTAAAAGCTCTCTGCATCCCTTTCAATCACAAAAGGAAGCGTCGATGAAGCGAGCCGCTCAAATATGGCCCTCGACATAGAATGGGTCCGGTAGAGAATCGCAAAATCCCCGGGACTTGCCCCGTTTTGAATTTTCTCCTGTATGTCCGTCACAATCATCGTTGCTTCAATTTCTTCATCATAAGGATAAAACATCACAGCAGGAGTGCCGTCATTGTGCTGAGCGCTCATGGTTTTGCTCATGCGGTTGTGATTGCGTTTAATAATCCGGTTGGCTGCTGACACAATTTCGTGTGAAGAACGGTAATTCTCCGTGAGCTTCACCACTTTTGAACCAGGATAGTCTTTTTCAAAATTCAGGATGAATGACGGGTTGCTGCCGCGGAAAGAATAGATGGCCTGATCATCATCTCCTACAGCACAAATATTTTTTGTCTGTTTTGAAAGGAGCTTGATGAGTTCGTATTGAACTGTATTAATATCCTGAAACTCATCCAGAAGGAAGTACTTGAATCTTTGCTGATATTTTTCGAGAATTTCCGGGTTATCCTTTAAGAATGAATAACACCCGGCGAGCATATCATCAAAATCATATCGGCCGTTATTTTCCTTATATTCTTCATAATGCTGATATAAAGCGGCGCAGGATTTTTCCCAGTCATCCCGGGGCTGGGTGCCATCAGGGAAGATGAGGGAGTTTTTCCATAAGCCAATTTGCGCGATGGCATTTTCAAAGGAAAACTCTTTTTCATCAAGGGACATCTCCCGTGCAGCCATTTTCAGGATTTTCTCTTTTTCCCAGTCCCACTTGATTAAACGCTCACGCTGCCATTTATGGGGTTCATGAAAAATCAGGATTTTATAAAAAATACTGTGGAAAGTGCCGCTTACGAGCTGTGAAAGCACCCCTGAGTTGATATTGGGATACGTTAAAAGCCGGTGCTTCATTTCATTGGCCGCCTTGGCAGTAAAGGTGACAAGCATGATGCTCCTCGGATCGATTTTTTTAACTGTAAGCATATAGGCAGTCCGGACTGTCAGCACCCTGGTTTTGCCGCTTCCGGCACCTGAAAGCACAAGCAAGGGGCCTTCGGTTGCAGTGGCTGCGTCAGTCTGCTGCTTGTCCAGGACAATTTCCTGTTCGTTAAGCTGCTTAAAGAAGTCATCATTTATATCGGAGGAAACTGGCGGCTTGGAGCGATAGGCCGGGCTTCCTTTGACAATCTCGCTTTTCCAGTATGGAAGGTATTCTGTCTTGGTTTCTGCAATCGCCCTTGATTTTGGCAGCCTGAATCCGTCTTCAGCTGACTCTTCCTTGAGGCTGCCAGTTTCATCGGCAGCTGCTGTTTCTCTTTCCGTTTCTGCAGCATCACAGTTGTGGGCTTTGGACTGGTGGTAAAAGTGGGGAGTTTCATTAATTCCTATATAAAGCCGCACTGGATTTCCGCATTGTCTGCAAAAAATCTCGCCATTTTTGCTCTTTTCATAAAGCGGCTGGAGCCGATCAGGGGAGATGCGATTCAAATCAATTAAAGTATTGTGTAAAGTTGCTAATTTCATAGAAAAACCTCTAATCACATATGGAATACTACTGATAATCATAACAGAACATGATAGAAACAAAAAGAGCACGAAGACCATGTTTATCGTATTAATTTAAGTGGTATGTAAATAAAAAAAATGCGAAAACATATGAAGAAAAGAGGTAGAAACAGATGGGATACATAATGCCGATTACTCAATTCGAATATATCCAATATGCCAGCCGCACTGCTGCAGCAGAGGAAGAGCAGCCGATAAGAGCAGTAAGCGGTGTTGCCCCTGTCAGGCCGATTAACTTTTATGGAGAGCTTCAAAAAGAGATAGAAGGAAGTGCTGAAAAATCAGCTTCCCAAATCAGCCGCGAACCCAAAAATCTGCAGCTGCCGCATTTTGCCCATTACAAGAGCAGCGTTCCAAGGGAAATAATCGAACAAGCAGCGACAGAGCTGACCGGCAAAGGCTGGTTTGTAAATCAGACGGTGTGAAATCCTGAATAAACATCAAAAGGACACATATGTGTCCTTTTTGATGGGAGTTTTACAGAATATCCAATTCTACGATTAAAGCGAGCAATAACTGAAGAAGCAGCTGGATGTTAACGGCCACTTGAGCATCAGTAGTTGTAACTTCAACATTTCTGGAGTTTTCAATGATTGTTTTTTGGCGAGTGATTTGGCTGATTTTAGAAGATTGAAGCAATTCCTGAGTAATTTGTTCTGCTCTGCTGCTGTCTGCGATGGAGATGCTGATTACCACCACGATGGCTGCCTGCAATGCTGCTTGAAGAGATAGTGCAGCCTTAACATCTGTAGAAGTTACATTTACATCACAAGAATCTTTGATATAAACTAATTCCTCAGAAAGCTGAAGCTGTGTGCTGTTTTGAACGGCTTCTTGCTCAACATCATTATCGGAATCGCAAAACGCTGCCATTGGGTGTGAGTTGCGGTCATCCAGAGCGGACCACTTTCTTTCATGGCAGTTGCTGCTGCCGCTGCCGCTATTGCCTTTGCTTCTATAAACATCTTGATTCATATTTGATTATCCTCCTTTTATCTTACTTCCCTATTACTGTATGCTGTGCGTTTCACTATGTTTGGACGGATACCCTTGATTACTTCGTCTATTTTTACATTTAATCTGAAAAATTTTCATGCAGCACCTATTTATCTCCTTCATAAATATTCGTGCGCGGGTTCACGTCTTTTTCTGTAATGCTGTTTTCGCTTTGCATCAGCTTGTTTGATTGTTCCTGGAGATACTTAACAGTTTCCTTTAAATTTGCTTTTTCTTTCTCTGAAAGGTCATGCTTGCCCTTTTGGACTCCGTGTTTTCGAAGTGTACGCGAAACCAGTAATTCCATCAGTGCTTTTTGCGAATCTGCGACATTAAAGTCCTTTTCATTCATCTAAATCCCTCCTTACAGTTACTTATAAATAGACTATGACCCGGTTTGGGATTTGGCATTAGATATGAGTGGATTTTCTGAAATTTTTAAGTCAGGGGAGGATTTCGCGGAAAATAGGAGAGGCAAAAGGAACAAAAAAATCCCGGCACACTGCATTTGCGACAGGCAGTGTGCCGGGATTACCTTATATCTTCATTTTCATGGTGTGATGCGGTATGCCGGCATCGAGAAATTCTTCTGATACGACCTGATATCCGAGCTTTTCATAAAAAGGGATGGCATGGTTCTGGGCATTAAGCTTCAATTCATGAATGCTTTGCTTCTTTGCTTCATCATGGATTGCCGTCATGAGCATGGTGCCTGCGCCTTTGCTTCGGACATCGGATAAAACACAGATCCGTTCAACCTTGCCCATACCGTCTACAAGACGGAAACGACCAGCACCAATAGGGGAACCATGATCATCATATAAAACAAAATGCTTTGCTTCTTCTTCATACTGGTCGATTTCTTCTTCAGCCGGAACATTCTGCTCGTGTATAAACACTTTGGTCCGGACTGAATAGGCATCTTTCATTTCAGCTTGTGAATCTGCTTGTTTAACAATCACTTTCTTTATTCATCTCCTAACCGGAATGTTTCATATACAGTCCAGGCTCCATCATCCAGCTGATAAAGCAAATGGAACCGGTCGATTTCCTCTTCATGGGACAAATCGAGCATGCTCAGCTGGCCGAATACATCTGAATGTTCATCGTCTGACAGCTTTTGGCCGATTGTGATGTGCGGCACGAAAGCATATTCGGATGTTTCAGGAGAGAAGGTATTCAATTCATTATGCAGGCCTTCAAGTTCAGCGGAATTTTCCACTTTAAAGTAAATCGTGTTTGAAACCGGCTGGAACGTGCTGGCTTTTAGCACCTTTAAAGAAAATGGCTGATATTTCTTAGCGATTTCTTTTAACTTTAATGCAATTGGCTTGATCTCTGAATCTGTTGCCTCAAATGCACCCTTAAGCGTGACGTGCGGAGGAATTAAGGCATAGTGGGAATCATAGCGCTTCCGGTAAGAATTCGCTTTATCCTGAAGCTTTTTTGAAGGGAAAATGGCCACACCGTAATTCATAAAAATACCTCCTGGATCGACATGTATTTGTTTTGCGGCATGCAAGAACGCCAGGGCTTGACAGCCCGGTGACCCGCATGGAAGTTCAATGGCCCTTTGCGCAAAAATGGGGATATGGTATGTATCTGAACGCAAAGGAACATGTATTTGTTAGATATTATAACAAAATTTTCGGAAAACAGGGGGACGATTCTTTAAAACATTTCCCCCTTAAAATAATTCTTTGAGGGCCCTCTTAAGGTCTGCCTGCCAGTATTTCCAGGTATGCCCTCCGTCAAATTCCTCGTAGCGATACGAAAAGCCCCGCTCTTTAAACACTTTGCTCAGTTTACGGTTAGGTTCAATGAAATTCTGGATTTTTCCATCTGTTGTCGGTACCTCGGTTTCACCGATTCCTGCAGCATGATACAGCTCAAGCAGATGCGGATCAGTGAAGCTTGCAACAGCTTCCAAAACCGCATCATTTACAAGAGGGGAGTGAAGCATCGCTTTTCCAAATGTATGCGGATATTTCAGTGCAGCCATCAGTGAAACGGTGGCTCCGAGCGAATCCCCGATAAGGGCCCTGCCCATTCCGACTCCGTAGCCTGGAAGCTTTTCGTCTAAAAATGGAACAAGCTCATGGGCCAGAAAACGGATATAAGCCGCATTTTGTTCGCCTTCGGGATGGTATTTGCTTCTCCGGTCATGAACATTGCGGTATGGTATCCCGATGATAATGATATTTTCGATTTCTCCCTTATAAAGGAGCTCATCGGCCATCCTGCCGATTCTTCCCATTTGGAAATAATCCCGGCCATCCTGAGCGATGACAAGGGAATATTTATATAATGGAGAAAAATTCGCGGGATAATAGATAAGTAATTCTAACTCTTCCCCTAATTCCTTGCTTAAAAACATTTCTTCTTTTATTGTGCCTTTAGGTATTTCCATCACTTGCACCCTGCTTTCTAAAAAATGGCTGTAAGGGCTTACCCCACCATTTTATCATAATGATGAAGGATTTTTCCTGCTTGACGATTGAGTACTGAATTTTATTAGTGCTGAGGATATTTAATGAGTAGAATGGCGCAGGGAAGAGGGTGTGTTTGGAAAAATGGCATGGTTTTTTTACACATATATTAACCGGAATATTTGTAGCGCTGTGAGGAGATCCGGCAAGATAAGATATTGCTGATTTTAAATGTTCTGTTCGTTTTCCTTAGGAAACAATAGGCCCGAACATATTCTTCCGTTAAATCCAGCACCTGAATCCTGCGCTGTGAAACCTGGCCCTTTTCTGATAAATAAATGATTTCTAGTAAGCTGTCTTCTTTCAAGCTTCTCAATAAAGTGCTGTTCATCATTGTTCCCCCTTTTTATTTATTATATGAGAACAAGTGTTCTTTATGCAAATGTAACATCTGGGAAATGCAATAATGGCTGTTTCGCAAACTTTGCTGCTTTGGAACAAGTGGCTGATTTCCGCTCCAGGATGCTTCACTTTCCGCGGGGCGTGCGCTGTGCCTCCTCGACTTGCGTCTGCGGGGTCACATCTGTCATTCTGATCCCGCAGGAGTCTTCGAATATTCGGTCCAATCAACCTGCTTTAACAATGGATTTGCCTCGAGAACTTATTAAGAAACAACAATTTTTAACAAAAGAGACAAAAAAATAAATAAAGCTTAAAACTTTTTCAGAAAAAGGGATTGACTTTTTCCCAGTAAAAACTATAATAAGAAATGTACTTTAATAAAACGATCTGTTAGCTCAGCTGGGAGAGCACAACCTTGACAGGGTTGGGGTCGGCGGTTCGATCCCGTCACAGGTCATCAAACGAGTTGTATCAAGGGTTTTATAAGGATTTTGCAAATGTGGTAAGAAAGCGGTCGTTGTTAAACCCTTTTCTTACGATTAAGGCCACTAACCTTCTTAGAAAATTGAGAGGGAAGTGGTCTTTTTTATGTTGTTGAAATTTGCTATTCAAGACTTTAAAGAGGATAGGGAGTTTATGAACTGAAGATCGAGAGTTGAATAGGGAAGAAGTGAAGTTTTTTACATCGCAGTAGACTCATAATATACAACAAAAAATGAGTAGTCTATTAACTACTCTCAAATAATCTTATAAAGCTGTTTAAGCATTGGCCTGGGTTTATTAGAACATTTAAAGATTTTTGTAACCCTCATTGCAGAAAATACTGAAAAAAATTCCCTAAATTGTAAGTATCCAGTTGGAAATATCATTAATAACTTGTTTATCTACTTTCTGGGGAACCTTATACTCTTTTTGTGCCTTTAATATTTCTCCATAAATGGAGGGCATAAACAAATGGTTCAAGTTAGGATAAAGTTTGAATCTAACATTTGGATGATCACCCAGTAAGTTTTTATAACCATTGAAATCCTTTTCCACCGAAGTTTGGACATCTTTATCACCTTGCAGGATGAATAAAGGTTTATTTAAATCTCTAAGGTAATCCTTAGAAGGATGTTCTCCCATCTCTTTAAAATAATAGGCTCTTACCTTTTTTCCCAAAACAAAGGTATCTTTTGCCTCTTCAGCACTTAGGTTATAAATATTTTCGAACTTGGATGCTAATGCTGCTATTTGTTTCTTAGCGATCCATTTCACAAATCTATTCAATGAGTTTAAAACAGTGTTATTTTGGTCCATCATAATTTCTTCTAATGTTCGAGGTGAGCCGGCCAATATGATAATTCCAGCAAAATTTCCACCTTCTGCGTCGATTCGAGGAGCTAGCATCCCACCCATACTATGACCCATAATAAATATTTTATCGGAATCAATGCGTGGTTCGTTTCGTAACAAGTTAGATGCAAGGATAGCGTCCTCTATAGTTTCTTCTTTAACTGATAATCCTTTATCAGTTTTCATCTCGTTTCCATATATAAAAGTTCTTTTATCATAACGTAATACTGCAATTCCCTTTTCGGATAAACCTTCGGCAAAGTCTTTAAGAGGATGATTATTTCCAACTTGTCCATCCATATTACTTGGACCAGATCCGTGAACCATTACAACAGCAGGAACTGGTCCACTCACATCGTGAGGAATGGTTAACATTCCATCAAGAGGATACTTTGTATCAGCACCTATAACAATTTTTTCTTCAGGCATTTACTTTCCCCCATTAAATAACATCTTTCTTTTACAACCTATTAAATTCGTCAATATTTTATATTTATCCTGCTAAGTAATTGGTAGTTGCTCTCTGCTCATATAAACACAACTAGTATTTTCAAAGTTAATTATTTATTCCTTGCATGGATTGGCAAAAGGATTAACGCTTTTTTCATGAATAAAGTGTGAGACTGAGGAAAATCGGTTGGAGGTATCCCTGGCCTTTATAATTGGCGATTACTTTTAAAGTGATCGTCTTTCTTTGTTGAGTCTTAATTAATCGATTAGTTAGAAGTTTAGAGGGCGTATTTTGGTTGGTTTTGTAATTGGTGGAGGTGATAGGCACAGTTATTACCGGTAACTGGTCCGTGATTACCGTGCCTGTCACTCCACGATTAAAAATGCACATATGAACCAAATGACAATAACTTTATTCATTGGGATAAAGATTCTGATATGTTTCTAATGTATATTTAATTAAATCCTTTAAAACATTGGTATCAATATCAGCTAATTTATTAACATAAATACAAGCCTTACTCTTCGTGTGTTTACCAAAGCTTTTTAATAATTTTTCCCTTTCCTCACTTTCATTGGCTAAATAAAGACTAATTTTTGCCTTTCTTGGTGAAAAACCCACTAAAGGCGCATCCCCTTCATGTCCTGATGCATACTTATAGTGATAGCTGCCAAAGCCTATGATACTAGTGCCCCACATTTTGGCGTCATAACCAGTAACTTCTTCAAAAATTTCTAATAACTGATAGGCATCTGCCTTCTTCTTCTCATTTTCCACACTTTCAATAAATTCAAATACACTATTGTCATTTTCTTTCATCTTCGGTTCAGACATATATGAGTTTTCTCCTATTCTCAGATTAATATTTGATTACATTATTGTCATCATGGTTACATTTTAGAATACAAGCCTAATTTCCTTGCAAAATATGTAGTTAGCTTTCTAAACGCTTTCCAAGAGTAGAATTTGTCTTTTATTTTGGCTGTTTTCGTAAACTTTGTTGCTATTCAACAAGTGGTTGATTTCCGCTTAAGGATGCTCGCTTTCCGCGGGGCGAGCGGTGAGCCTCCTCAGCTACGCTTGCGGGGTCTCACCTTCCCGCTAATCCCGCAGGAGTCTCGCACCTTACGCTCCAATCAACCTGATTTAACAATATGATTGCCTCACAGAACTCTTTAATTAAAATGATTCTTTAAAAAAAGAGCCAAAATAATTCACACCTAATACGTTTCATATCTCTTGCATGAGATCTAACCTTCCTTTGTAT
>NZ_MLYQ01000044.1:0-28108 GCF_001866725.1 Bacillus sp. MUM 13 | reverse complement strand
TGCGGGGTCTCACCTTCCCGCTAATCCAGCAGGAGTCTCGCACCTTACACTCCAATCAACCTGGTTTAACAACAGGATCGCTTCACAGAACTTTAACGAATAAAAAAAAGCTTCTGCCGCCCTCTGCCCCTAAGGGTACAAGAACTGCAAAAGCAAATGGTTTATCTGATTATGGTGAGCTTCCCTTTATTCATCCTATTCAAGATCCACCTGACTATTAGCGGTTTGATGATGGCACGTGTGGGCGGAAGCAGCAATACGAGGCCAAGAATATCCGAAACAAAACCGGGAGTCAGCAGGAATGTTCCGCCAATAAGTATGCAAATCCCATCAATAACTTGATTTCCCGGCATTTGGCCGCGGCTCATTTGTTCCCGGGCCTTCCTGATTGTTTCCAGACCCTGCTGCTTGGCAAGATAAGCCCCAATCAATCCTGTGGCAATGATCAGCAGGAGTGTAAATCCTACTCCAATTGTTTTTCCTGACAATAAAAGAAGGGTGATTTCTAAAGCTGGCATAGCAATTAAAAACAAGATAAAAAGTTTCATCTGTTATACCCCCGAATATTTCCTTTTAATAACCTTGTACTGCCTCCAGTATACAATATGAACCTCCAGAGTGCTAAATTCAGTATTTGGAATAATACGGAACTACCCTAAAAATCGCAATTTCGGTTATAGCGGACATTTGACGGAACTATGGCCCCGCCTGCAGTCATCAGATTAACAGCGCAAAAAAAAAAAAAAACGAAGCGAAAGCTCAGCCTTCGTTTCGTTTTTTAAAGTTATTTATTACAAAACATTTGCATGTCCGTTATAAACAATGCCTCTGCTTGCATCTACAGTGATTCTCTGTCCACTCTGAAGCTGGGTCATGGCGTTTTCAGCACCGACGATTACAGGTATGCCAAGGTTTACGCCGACAACAGCCGCATGGCTTGTCAAACCGCCTTCTTCAGTAATTAATGCTGAACATTTTTCAATGGCAGGCATCATTTCTTTATCAGTTGCGATTGTAACCAGGACAGAACCCTCTTTTACTTTTTCATTAGCTTCTTTCGCAGAGCGTGCAAGCACGACATTGCCTTTTGCAGATTTTCTGCCGATTCCCTGTGCTTTAATCAAAACGTCGCCAAGGACATGAATTTTCATCAAGTTGGTTGTTCCGGCTTCGCCTACTGGTACACCGGCAGTAATGACTACAAGATCACCATGTGAAACAAGTTCTGAATTCAAGCTTTCATCAATAGCTGATTGAAGCATCTCATCCGTACTCGCAGCCTGTGATCCGTTCTGAGGATATACTCCCCATACAAGAGATAAACTTCTTACAACATAATCATTTGCCGTTACAGCAATGATTGGAGATTTTGGACGATATTTAGAAATCATGCGGGCTGTATGGCCGCTTTCAGTTGGTGTAATGATAGCTCCAGCATTCAGGTTAAGAGCTGTATGCGCAACCGATTGCCCGATCGCATCTGTCACATTATGTCCGTTATCCCTGCTTCTTGCTGATAGGATTTCTTTATAATTTAATGCACTTTCAGCACGTGAAGCGATATTGTGCATAGTTTGAACAGCTTCGACAGGATATGTTCCGGCAGCCGTTTCGCCTGAAAGCATGATGGCATCCGTTCCGTCAAATATGGCATTGGCTACATCACTTGCTTCAGCGCGTGTAGGACGGGGATTTCTTTGCATCGAATCCAGCATTTGTGTAGCAGTGATGACAGGTTTTCCTAAGCTGTTGCATTTTTTGATCAATTGCTTTTGTACAAGAGGAACTTCCTCTGCAGGGATTTCTACGCCAAGATCACCGCGTGCAACCATCAGGCCATCTGAAACTTCAAGAATTTCATCAATCCGGTCCACACCCTCCTGATTTTCGATCTTAGGGATAATCTGGATATGCGGAGCGTTGTGCTGCTGAAGCAGTTCACGAATCTCAAGTACGTCAGAAGCTCTGCGGACGAAGGAAGCAGCAATGAAGTCAACTCCCTGTTCAATTCCAAAAATGATATCCTGTGCATCTTTTTCCGTAATACCCGGAAGTTTGACAGATACACCAGGAACGTTAACGCCTTTTTTATTTTTAAGCACACCGCTGTTTAAAATCGTCGTATGAATTTCTTTTTGGCCATAATTGATTTCAGTAACCTCAAGGCCGATCAATCCGTCATCCAGAAGAATTTTTGAACCAACGTGAACGTCATCGATCAATCCTTCATAAGTAATAGAAAACTTATCAGCAGTTCCCAAAACTTCTGTCATAGATACAATGATGTTTGAACCTGCCGTTAATTCAATTGCTCCGTTTTCCATGTTGTTGGTGCGGATTTCTGGTCCTTTTGTATCCAAAAGAATCGCAACCTGCTTGCCGGTCTGCTTGACAGCTTCACGGATGTTTATGATTCTTTGTCCATGCTCCTCATGGTCACCATGGGAAAAATTAAGGCGGGATACATTCATGCCTGCATCAATTAGCTGGCTTAATTTTTCTACACTTTCACTTGCCGGGCCAATCGTACAAACTATTTTAGTTTTGCGCATTTAAAACTACCTCCTGTTTTCTTAGAAAATTATGTAATTGCATTAGATGGACAGTTCGGAAGAAAGATCGTACATTTTCCTGTCGATAGCATGTTTATGGGACAAAACTTCAATGATATCATAGTCAACAAGCTGGTTTTTTTCAAGGCCCACCGCCCGGCCGCCTTTGCCTTCCATGAGAAGCTCTACCGCATGTGCCCCAAGCCTGCTCGCAAGTACACGGTCATTTGCTGTTGGCGATCCTCCGCGCTGCACGTGCCCCAAAACGGTCACGCGTGTATCAAAGTGCGTCTCTGCTTCAATTTCCCTTGCAATATCCACAGCACTGCCTACGCCCTCTGCCACTATGATGATGCTGTGTTTTTTGCCGCGTTCTTTTCCCCTTATGAGCTTTGCGATGAGCTCCTCCATGTTATAGTCGCACTCAGGACATAGAATGGTCTCTGCTCCGCCAGCAAGCCCCGCCCACAAAGCCAGGTCGCCTGCGTCCCGTCCCATAACTTCCACGACATATGTCCGTTCATGGGAAGTTGCTGTGTCCCTGATTCTATCAATAGCATCAATCACCGTATTCAAAGCAGTATCAAACCCAATAGTGAAATCTGTTCCGGGAATATCGTTATCAATAGTTCCGGGTACTCCAATGCATGGGTATCCTCTTTCGGTCAGCGCGCCAGCTCCCCGGTAGGAGCCATCTCCGCCAATCACAACTAATCCTTCTATACCGTGCTTTTTCAGCTGCTCAATGCCCTTCAGCTGGCCTTCCTCGGTTTTGAAATCAAGACAGCGCGCTGAATGCAGCATGGTACCGCCCCGGTGTATAATATCCCCTACAGAGCCGATTTCAAGCTTCCTGATATCACCTGAAATCAAACCTTGATAGCCGTAATAAATCCCATATACTTCAATATTATGGAATATCGCCTTCCGGACTACAGCACGGATTGCTGCATTCATACCCGGAGAATCTCCCCCGCTTGTCAGTACACCTATTTTTCTCATGCAAAATCACCTCTTCTTAACATGTGTGCAAATATTAAGATCATTATGATTTAGACTGCCGGAGCAGTTATTCCCGGAGTTCATACTACAAAGTATTGTTACAATCATTTCTGCAATAGACTCTTTAAGACTACATTATTTCAGGAATAATGAGAAGTAAAAGCAGATATATTTTTCAGCATCCCCCTGTCCTGCACGGGGATGCTGATATGCAGACTGCCTTTATTTTTTATTTTTCCTCAATAACTATTTCTTTACCCATGTTTATAAGAGGAAAAAACGTGCCGCCTCAGGCAACACGTTTTAAAGCATCATTTAAGGTCGTATGATCCCTTTATTTTTCTGCTTTTGTCAGTGATTCCTCAAAGGAATACTTTCCGATTTTCTTATACTTGGCATACCGCTGATTCACAAGCTCCGAACCGCTTAAAGATGATAATTCAGCAAGCGATGAAGCCAGTACTTCCCGAATTGATTCTGCCTGCTCATCCATGTTGCGGTGCGCTCCTCCCTTGACCTCAGGGATGATTTCATCTATGACACCAAGCTCGTGCAAATCAGGGGCAGTAATCTTCATGGTTTCAGCGGCTCTTTTTGCCTGTGCGGCATCTTTCCAAAGCAATGCAGCTGCACCCTCCGGTGAAATGACGGAGTACGTGGAGTTTTCAAGCATATGAATGCGGTCTCCAACACCCAGCGCAAGTGCTCCTCCGCTGCCGCCTTCCCCGATTACGATGCAAATGATAGGAACCTTAAGCCCGGCCATCTCAAATAAATTCTTGGCAATGGCTTCACTTTGGCCCCGCTCCTCTGCTGCCTTTCCGGGGAATGCCCCTTTTGTATCAATGAAGCAGATAATCGGGCGATGGAACTTTTCTGCCTGCTTCATAAGGCGCAAGGCTTTACGGTAGCCTTCCGGATGTGGCATACCAAAGTTCCTGCGGATGTTTTCCTTTGTATCTTTTCCTCTTTGATGGCCAATGATTGTAATCGGCTTGCCTTCAAATTCGGCAATGCCTGCAACAATTGCTTCATCATCCCCATAATACCGGTCTCCATGGAACTCCAGGAAATTGGTGCACAATCTTTCAATATAATCAAGAGAGGTCGGTCGTGCAGGATGCCTCGCCACCTGGACGCGGTCCCATGGCTTCATATTTTCATAAATCTCTGTTTCAAGGCTTTCCAGACGCTTTTCAAGCTTTTCTATCTCAGATGAAAGATCCACTTCGGCATCGTTCGTAATATCTCTGAGCTCGTCGATTTTTTTGCGGAGCTCCGTTACCGGACGTTCAAACTCTAGTTCGCCAATCATCTTTCTTCACCACCTGGTACATGTAACTTAAGTATGGTTGTTAATTTGTCCTTCATTTCCAGACGTGATATAACCGCGTCCAGCTGGCCATGCTTCATCAAAAACTCGGAGGTCTGGAAATCCTCAGGAAGCTCTTCCCGAATGGTCTGTTCAATAATCCTCCTGCCTGCAAATCCAATAAGTGCGCCTGGCTCTGCAAGGTTAATATCACCAAGTGAAGCAAAGCTTGCAGATACACCGCCCGTAGTCGGGTGAGTCATAATCGAAACGAAAAGCCCGCCCTCATCACTGAACATCTTAAGTGCGGCACTTGTTTTGGCCATTTGCATCAGGCTTAAAACGCCTTCTTGCATCCTTGCACCGCCGGAAGCGGTAAAGATGATGAATGGAATCTTCAGTTCACCCGCTTTTTCTATGGCTCTTGTGATTTTTTCGCCCACAACGGAACCCATGCTGCCCATACGGAAGCTTGCATCCATGATTGCCACTGCTGTCTGGTATCCGTTTATCTTCCCGATTCCTGTTACAACGGCTTCATTGATGTTTGTCTTCTTTCTGTCTTTCTCAACTTTCTCCATGTAGTCGGGAAAATCGAGCGGATTCACTGAAACCATGTCTGCATCAATTTCTGTAAAGCTGTCCTGGTCGAACAGGCTTCCGATTCTTTCGTATGCTGTCATGGTATGATGGTGGCCGCAGTGCAGGCACACCTTTTCATTCTTCATTAATTCCTTTGTATACATGATTTTTTTGCACTTCGGGCATTTTGTCATGATGCCTTCCGGAACATCATGCTTATCACGTTCTGAAGGAATGGTTGCATACTTCTTTTTTTTGCTTTTTGTAAATAACTCTTTAAGCAAGCTGAATCCTCCCTTTGCCGCTAATTATCTTCAGTGCAAGGCCTGTCCCTTACTTTAACAGATACAAAGCAAGAAACTTGTAAAACACTGTCAAACACTCTTCGACATATTCCTGATTTTGTGAAGATAAATATGAATCGCTTCTTCTTCATTTCTTTCTAGAAGGGCTTTCGCCAGGGAACAATATTCATCCCCTTTTGCTCTTTCAGATATTGTCCGGGCTGCCTTTGAATAGGTATTTACTATGCTCCAGATTCTCCCGATTAATCGGTTATGGTTAATTTCTGCAATATGTTTAAAAAACATTTCATCATCAAATTCATTTAGTTCGGTCCAAGCCGCCAAATTTCTTAGTGTTTCATCGGATGAAGTGCTTATGATGATCCTTAAACAATCAATTTCAATCAGCACTTTGGTTTCTTCCAGATCTTCTTTTACCTTTGAATTCTGCAGAAAGAAGGTCCCGAGAAGCTCTACCAGCTTGTGCTCCTGAAAATCCTTGATAAATGTGCCTTCCCCTCTGCGGGTTTCAATGAGCCCAAGGAGCTCCAGTGACCGCAGGGCTTCCCGGACTGAAGAACGCCCCACGTTCAAGCGCTCCGACAGCTCCCTCTCAGAAGGCAGTTTGTCACCGGGAATTAAATGATCTTCTTCCATCATGCACCGGATCTTTTCAACTACATCCAAATAAATCTTTGTTGATTGATTTGAAGTGCCCAAATCATTCATTCCCCGCTTTTTCCGATACTTGCCAGCTTCCTGGTTCTTTCTTTCACTTCTTCCGGGTCCACCTTGATTCTTGCAACGCCTGTTTCCATGGCTGCTTGTGCTACTGCTGCAGCCACGGCAGGCGCCACTCTTACGTCAAAAGGAGCTGGAATGACATAGTCGGAGTGAAGCTCTTCTTTCCGGATAAGTCCGGCAATCGCTTCGACCGCAGCCACTTTCATTTTTTCATTTATATGGGTAGCGCGCACGTCCAGCGCCCCGCGGAAAATGCCTGGGAATGCAAGAACATTATTAACTTGATTCGGGAAATCCGAACGGCCGGTTCCCACTACCTTCGCGCCTGCAGCCTTTGCCTCTTCCGGCATGATTTCAGGATCAGGGTTAGCCATCGCAAATATAATCGGATCTTCATTCATGGAAGCAACCATTTCTTTGGATAATGCCCCAGCTACTGAAACCCCGATGAACACGTCTGCTCCCTTAATCACTTCTTCAAGCCTTCCCTGGAGTTTGCTGCGGTTGGTAACTTTCGCTATCTGATCCTTAATGTCATTCATGCCGAATGTGCGCCCTTCAAAAATGGCGCCCTTTGAATCGCACATAATGATATCACGTACCCCGTAATGATACAGAAGCTTTATTATAGCGATTCCTGCGGCACCTGCTCCGCTTGCGACAACCTTGATTTCAGACATGGTTTTCCCTGTGATGCGCAAGGCATTCACAAGTCCGGCAACTGTAACGATGGCTGTCCCGTGCTGATCATCATGAAAAATCGGGATATTTGTTTCCTTCTTCAGTCTTTCTTCAATTTCAAAGCAGTTAGGAGCTGCTATATCCTCTAGGTTGACGCCGCCAAATGTTGGTTCAAGGAGTTTGACAGTTTCTATTATTTTATCCACATCTGTTGTTTTCAGACACAAAGGAAAAGCATCAACACCTGCAAAGCTTTTAAACAGCACAGCTTTTCCTTCCATAACCGGCAAGGCAGCCTCTGGCCCGATATTGCCCAGCCCAAGCACGGCTGTTCCGTCAGAAATAACTGCCACTGTATTGCCTTTCATTGTGTAGTCATATACCGTTTCTGGTTTATCGTAAATCTCCTTGCACGGCTCCGCAACTCCCGGAGAATACGCCAGGCTCAAGTCTTCTGCGTTCCTTACGGGTACTTTAGAAACCGTCTCAAGCTTCCCTTTATGGACGCGGTGCATATGCAGTGCTTCTTCTCTTAGTGTCAATGTCTTCACTCCTTGAACTAGATAGATATAATCATAAATATGATGAATGAGTTCCATTTAAAAGTGGTCTGACCACACAAATACATAATACATATTAACATAACTATCTTGCTTGTAACAGCTATTCTTGCTGAAGAATGACGTTTCCCTCTCCGGCAATCGTCTCAAGCCTTGCCAGCAATTCCCTGGAAGGCGTGACCCAATCCCTCAGGGAAAGCTGCACATATCTTTCTTCGCTTTCATAATAAAGCATCACTTGTGTGGTTCCGGAATGCTTGAGCAGCGCCTGCTTTATTTTCTGCAGAATCGGGTTTGTCTGCTTGTCCTGCTCAATCTTTATAAACAGCCTTGTTTTATCTTCTTCCATCATGCGGTAAAGCTTTTCAAGCATATATGCATCATGGATGATCAGCTGCTTTTTGCCGTCCCGCTCCTCCATGGTTCCCTGGATCATCAGGATTTCTCCATTGCTTAAGATAGAGGAATGCTTTGAATAAACATTTGGGAATGCCACAGCCTCTAAATCGCCATTTTCATCGCCGACAGACAGAAAGGCCATCACTTCACCTTTTTTTGTACGGATGGTCTTTACTGAGGTGATATAAACCCCAAGGAAAATTTTCGGTTCTTTTGAAATGATGGCCTCATCTATGGAGACGGCTCCAAAGTGGCTGAATACATTTCTGTACCCTGTAACAGGGTGGTTCGACAAATAAAAACCAAGTGCGTTTTTTTCATAATAAAGTTTATCTTCAAGTCTGATAGGATCCACTTCAATATACTTTGGCTTCAGGGAAAATTCACTGCTTTCAAAGAAATCAAATTGGCTGTCGTCGGGATTAACCAGCTCCGAATGGCTTAGTGCAACATCCAGGCTGGCCAGCAGTGTGGCCCTGTCTTTTCCGAATTCATCAAACGCTCCCGAATGGACAAGCGCTTCAAGAATCTTTCTGTTCACAGCCTTTCCTGATACCCGTAGACAAAAGTCGAAAAGATCTTCAAATTTCTTTTGTCTTCTGGCAGAAAATATTTCTTTAAGCACCGCCCCGCCTATTCCTTTGATTGGACCAAGGCTGAAGAGAATCGATTCCTTATCAGCCTTGAAAGGGAAGCCGCTGCTATTTATAGAAGGAGGGAGCACCTGGATTCCCATCTTTCTTGATTCCCGGACATACTGGCTTATTTTATCTTCATTGCCGATTACAGATGTCATAAGCGCCGCCATGAAATAAGAGGGATAATGTGCCTTAAGGTATGCCAGCTGGTAGGCAATCATACTGTACGCAACAGCATGGCTCCGGTTAAATCCATAATTAGAGAACTTGACAATCAGATCATAGATTTCGGATGCTGCATGTTCCTCATATCCCTGCATGAGCGCCCCTTTTATAAAATGCTGCCTTTCCTGGTCAAGAATGTCTTTCTTTTTCTTGGAAACGGCCCTTCTCAGCAAATCTGCCTGTCCAAGTGTAAAACCGGCCATTGCAGAAGCTATCTGCATGATCTGTTCCTGATAGACAATGACTCCGTACGTGTCTTTCAATATTTCCTTCAGTTCAGGAATAGGATACGTTTCTTCAGCCATCCCGTGCTTGCGCTGGATAAAGAGAGGGATGTTTTCCATCGGGCCCGGGCGGTACAGGGCATTAACGGCCACGATATCTTCAAAGTCCGTAGGGTTCAGCCTTTTCAGCACATTTCTTATTCCATCCGATTCAAACTGAAAAACCCCTGTTGTCTCTCCTTTGCTTAAAAGCCTGAATGTTTTTTCATCCTTAAGCGGGAGGCTGGCAATATCAATTTTCTGGCCGGTATCCTTTTGAACGGCGGATATAATCAGGTCTATCAGGGTTAAGTTGCGAAGGCCGAGGAAATCCATTTTCAAAAGCCCCAGTTCTTCAAGAAGGTCCATTGGGAATTGAGTAAGATGTATGCCTGCATGTCCTTCCTGGATAGCAATCAGGTCAGTAAGCGGCTGTCCGCTGATTACAACCCCAGCTGCATGTGTCGAGGTATGCCTCGGAAGCCCTTCAAGCTTTGAAGCTGTATCAAAAAGCCTTTTATTCAGCTCACTCTGATTCACAAATTCCCGGAGAGCCTTTGATTCCCTTAAGGCATCCTCCAGGGAAATGCCTATCCTGCCAGGAATCATTTTCGAGATGGTTTCCTGTTCCTTAGGGTTAAGCCCAAATACCCTTCCTGTATCACGCAAAGCTGCTTTTGCCGCCAGTGTCCCGAAGGTTATAATTTGGGCAACATGGAACTCACCGTATCTTGACGCGACATAGGAGATCACTTCTTCCCTGCGGTTATCAGGAAAATCGATGTCGATATCCGGCATGGAAACACGTTCAGGATTCAGAAACCGCTCAAATAATAAATGGTGCTCAATCGGATCAACTTCTGTAATCGATAATACGTAGGCAACCATTGATCCTGCAGCCGATCCCCGTCCAGGACCAGTCAGGATGCCCTTTTGCCGGGCAAATTTCATAAAATCCCATACAATAAGAAAATAGTCGCTGAAATTCATTTTTTTTATAATATCCAGCTCATAATGAAGTCTTTCCATATATGAATGCGGTGCTTGAGGCCTTCTTTTTTCCAGCCCCTTTTCACAAATTATTTTCAGCAATTCATCAGAAGATACACCAGGCTCTGCAGGATATTGAGGAAGAAGGGGGCGATTAAAAGCAATATCAACCTGGCATCTCGCAGCAATTTTCAGGGTATTTTCAAGCACTTCAGGGCAATCCTGAAACAGCTCGGCCATTTTCCTGGGATCCTTCAAATAAAATTCATTGGAAGGAAGTCTTTCACGGTCCTCCTCTGAAAGTTTTGCGCCGTTTTTGATGGCAAGCAGAACCTCCTGGGACATGGCATCTTCTTTCATAAGGTAAAAGGCTGGGTTTGTTGCAATAATATCCAGTCCCTGATTTGCGGCAAGCTTGCCGATCTTCGCCTCCATTTCACTCTTTGCATCAGGCGATTGGCGCTGAATGGACAGAAAGAAGCGCCGGGGCCCAAATATATCTGCAAACAAACCAGCAGCTTCATAGGCTTTTTCCTCCTGGTTTTCTGCTAACAGGTTTTCTATTTTCCCTTCTGCACCCGGTGAAATAGCAATCAGGCCCCTGGAGTATGCTTTTAGCCATTTATGCGGAAGGCCTTTGGGGGACTTGGTTTTAATCGCACTGCTTATTTTTAATAGGTTTTGATAACCGTCATTATTTTCTGCCAGTAAAATCATCGGGAACGATTCCTCGGCATCATCCAATATATCAGCCAGCAGGCCAATAATCGGCTTGATCCCGAGCTTTTTGCATTCTTTATAAAAGTACAGAGATCCGTACATCACATTCCGGTCTGTTAATGCTAGCGCTTTGTATCCCTGTTCCTTCGCAAGCGCTGCAAGTTCCTTGATTCTTACAGTGCTTGTCAGCAAGCTGTATGCACTTTGTATATGAAGAGGTACGAACATGTTTACACCTACCTTCTGCGGCTTCCTTTTAGTTTTATTATAGAGCCATTAGATAAAAAAAGAAAATACGTTCTCATTTTGAATTATGCCTGCAAGGGCAATCATATTGTTTGTCCTCTATCCATATACATAATTTATATAGAAATTCATAATGAGGGATGATGAAAATGAAAGAAGCATCTTTTCCTGCTTTTCTGAACAGTTACTTTATATCCTTCGGTGTTCTTCTAGGAGGCTCTTTAATCGGGGGGCTTGCGGCATTTTTCACAGGACAGGCTCCTTTGTCATCCATACACCGCCTGTCGGATTCTTTAAGGATCTGGGCCATCATTGCTGCAATCGGAGGGACCTTTGATACGGTTTATGCTTTTGAAAGGGGCATTTTTAACGGCGCCACAAAAGACATTCTAAAACAATTCCTGCTGATTTTATCTGCGCTTGGAGGTGCACAGACAGGCGCATTGATCATCAACTGGCTTACTCAGGAACATATTTCATCATGAGAATCCCTCCCTTATACAGGCGTCCGGCATGGCAGCGTTTTTTTGCAGGAGCTGTCATTGGAGGGGTAACCAGCTGGCTGATTTTTTTGTATATGTTTGGTGTACAGCAGGAAAAGCAAATCACTACCCTCAAGGCACAGCAGAAAATGATACACGAATTGAAAATAAAAAACGCCGTCTGGGAGCATGACTTAAACAAATTAAATGATGAAACCGAGCAGGGGCTCTCCATCCAGGATGTAAAAGTCACAATAACAAACGGCGAAACATACGGACTTGATAAACTTAGCGTAGCGGAAGCAGAAGATGCACTCATCGAAGATCTAAAATCATTAATAGCAAAAAACGTAGACACCGTCTTCAAAGGAAAAATGCTGCTGAAAAAATCCATAGAAAACAAAATACTGGAAATCAACAAAAAAAGATACGCCCTGGAAGTAAGCGAAATACTCTTCTACAGCAACATGTATATAGAAATCAAACTTAAAAGGCTATAACAAAAAGCGGAAGCGCCTGTTCAGCCTCGACCAGCATAAGACGCATCAGAATAGAAGGCGCTCTTTGCCTTCAATTCTGATGTGGCTTATGACCTCGAGAGGCTAGGCGCTGTAGCTGGATTACATAAAAAAAGCGGAAGCGCCTGTTTAGCCTCGACCAGCATAAGACGCATAAGAATAGAAGGCGCTCTTTGCCTTCAATTCTTATGTGGCTTATGACCTCGAGAGGCTAGGCGCTGTAGCTGGATTACATAAAAAGCGGAAGCGCCTTGGTCAGCTTGCGAAGCAAATAGGGTTTTGGCCTTAGAAGGCGGTTCTTTGCCTTCTATGGACAAAACATCTTACAAGGAACGAAGGCTAATTACTCTGCATCCTGCAGAAACGCCTTCATGACCTGCGTCCTGCAGGCCTCAGCAAGCTAGGCGCTGAAGCTGGATTACATAAAAAGCATAAGCGCCTGAAGTAGAGGATCAAAGACTAAGAACGCCGCGTCCTGCGGCAGCGCCGTTGGCTCCCATCACCGGGGGCCAACGCTTTTTTATGGAAATTTCAGCCCTGAAGGCTTGCAAGCTCCATATCCTTTAAAACTTCTTCTGCCTCTTCCCAGGAATAAATGGACGCTCCTGCCGCAAGGGGATGTCCCCCGCCTCTGTATTTTTTGGCTATGGTATTGATGACTGGCCCTTTAGAGCGCAGGCGGACACGGATCTCTTTTTCCTCTTCGATAAAGAAAACCCATGTTTTGACTCCTTTTACCGCACCAAGCGAGCTGACAAGCAAGGATGCCTCTGAAGGAACAACATTGAATTGATCCATAATCTCTTTAGTAATCACCATTTTGCCTGTACCATTTTTAAGGATTTCAAAATTCTGCAGCACATACCCATTCAGGCGAACAATATTTTCACTGACATCATACATTTCATTAAACAATTGAGGACGCGAAAACTGATAATGAATCAATTCGCCTGCGTATGTAAAGGTTTTTTCCGTTGTGCTTGGATACAAAAATCTTCCGGTGTCACCGACAATTCCCGCAAAAAGCAGGCGTGCAGCCGAATCGTTGAGCTTCAGGCCCTGATCTCTGCCAGACAAATAGAATTCATAGATCATTTCACTGGCCGAGCTTGCAGTTGTATCGACCCATACCAGGTCCCCGTAAGGATCTTCATTTGGATGATGATCGATTTTTATTATTTTATCTCCTAGCGTGCATCGTTTGTCACAAATCCGGTCAAAGTTGGCTGTATCGCAAATGATAACAAGCGCATCCTTATAGACTTCATCAGGGATATCATCCAGCCTCATCAAATAATTCAGTGATTCTTCTTCTTTTCCAGCAGTATAAATATTCTTCTCAGGAAATGAAGCCTTAAGAATCTCGGCAAGCCCCCCCTGTGAACCATATGCATCAGGATCCGGCCGGACATGGCGGTGAAGAATGATGGTTTGATAGCGTTTTATTTCACTCAGTATTTTTTCCTTCATTTCAATTCCCCTTTCAAATGTTCTTCATGATAATCAGGCATGGCAGCCATCTTTTGCTGAGGCGGTATGTCTTACAGTCTATTTAAGCAAAAAAAGGATATCATGAAAAGAATGATTGTCATTTATTCCTCATCGGCTATCAGTGAAGCCTTCGATTTCTGAGTTTTCACTTTATTGTAGCTTTCCTTATTGTTAGCCGTTACAATGGAAACGTATAATATGGTTTGGGGGATTTAAATATGCCGATTCTCATAGTTTCTATAGTCATTTCACTTACTTTCTATTTCTTTTACAAATTTAAATCCGCGAGGACCAGGAAGCCCATGGAGAAAAAATGGATTTCCGGAAAATCTTCTATTGCCCTTGGATTATTTGTTGCCCTTTTCGGAGTGTATCTGTTTGTCGTCTATCAGGCACCCCTTGCTTATTTCATAGCCGCAATCTTTGTAATCATTGGCGGAATCAGCATATGGGGCGGATATAAAATGTACGCCTTTTATCTGCCGCATGCAATTAGAGAAGCCGAAAGCTCCCAAAAAGCCTAGAAGAAAAGGATGGCCGCAGGGTTTTCCCTTTGACCATCCTTTCTGCTATGTTCGATCAAGCAGCTGGCAGGTAAGCATCGCTTTCCCCACTAGCCTTCCTTCGTTAAACACTTCTACGTCCACCTTGCCGAATTTCCGCCCCACTTCAAGAACCCTTGGATGAATGTCAAGCATACTTTCAATCTGGACTGGCTTAATAAAGTAAATCGTCATATTTTCTACAACAAGGTCGCCCCGCTTATAGCCCCGGAGGACACGATTCGCTGATTCTGTCACAAGGGTGGTAAACACCCCGTTTGATATCGTCCCCAGATAATTTGTCATCTGCGGCGTAACTTCGCAGCGATATGACTCGTCTCCTTTTGCCCTGCTGCCTGCCATAATCAGCTGGCTTGTTATTGTATCATCGATCGTTTCTCCAGCCTGGGGCTGCCTCTGGCTCATCTGCAGGGCTTTCAGTACATCCTGCCTGCTGATAATTCCCTGAAGGAGATGGCTGTCATTCACAACCGGCAGCAATTCAATGCCTTCCCAGACCATCATGTGCGCAGATGATGCCACGCTTGTTTTCGGCCCTACTGTCATCGGGCTTTTTGTCATGACCCGGTCCATTTGAAGATGTGTATCCTGGCCAAGCACATCCTTTGAAGTCACCATTCCCTGCACTTTCATAGAATCATCCACAACAGGAAAACGGCTGTGTGTCGTGCTTTTATTCAAATTCAGCCATGTATTGATCGTATCGTTTGTCTTTAAAAACACCGTTTCAGAAATAGGCGTAAGGATATCCTCGACCAGCAGGATTTCCTTTTTGATCAGCTGATCATATATGGCGCGATTGATCATTGTTGCTACTGTAAAGGTATCATAGCTGCTTGATATGACTGGCATCTCAAGCTCGTCCGCAAGCTTTTTTACACTTTCATCTGTATCAAAGCCGCCTGTAATCAGAACAGCTGCCCCTGCTTTTAGGGCATGTTCATGTGCCTGTGTGCGATTTCCGACAATAAGGAGGTTCCCCGCATCTGTATATCTCATCATGGCCTCGAGCTTCATGGCGCCAATGACAAATTTATTAAGCGTTTTATGGAGGCCAGCCCTTCCGCCCAATACTTGTCCATCCACAATGTTGACAACCTCGGCAAAGGTGAGCTTTTCAATATTTTCTTTCTTTTTCCGTTCGATCCGAATGGTCCCGACCCGTTCGATAGAACTTACATATCCCTGGTTTTCCGCTTCTTTAATTGCTCTGTAAGCCGTCCCTTCACTTACGCTCAGCGCTTTAGCAATCTGGCGGACTGATATTTTTTCGCCGACAGGGAGCCCGTCGATATGTTTCAAAATTTGTTCATGCTTTGTGGCCAAGCTTTTCACCCTTTTTTAGTAATCCTTTTACTATATTATAAAGTGAAATAACTGCCTATACAACGGACCTACTGATAATAATGGACTCTTTTCTTTCCTGGCCGCTTTTCCTTGCTTATCCGTTTTCGTTTTTTAGGTGTATAGAGCATGCCTGTAAGATTCCCTGCAGCCGCACAAAAGGCAAAAACCAGCCATGTTCCTGCAAATGCACTTTGTGCCCCGCCCTGTTCAAACGAGAGCCTTGGTGCAGCATAATATAAGAGAACCCCGCATAGCAGCAGGCATAGCAATAACCGCTGTTTCATCCTTCATCCCCCTCTTGTTTAAAAATGCTCCCTGCTATTCTATGCGGCTCTACCCTAAAAAAGACACCATCTGAAACGTGATGGAGATATAGAGTTCTATATAAAGGCATGGACTTGCAGCGCTCCTTCTCCCGGAAAACTAAATAAACCAGGCCCTGTTTCAGGGCCTGGCACTTCATTTTTATAAGTCGATGCTTTCTCCAGGCTCAAGCACCTTGGCGATGCCCGGCTTAAGCATGTCAGCATATTTATGCGGATCCTGCTTAATTGGAGGAAACGTATTGTAATGCATCGGGACAACCTGTTTTGCCTGCAGGAACTCTGCTGCTGCAGCTGCATCTTCAGGACCCATGGTGTAATTGTCCCCGATCGGCAGGAATGCAAGATCGATTGGGTGCCGCTCTCCAATCAGTTTCATATCAGAGTATAAAGCGGTGTCACCGGCATGATAAACCGTTTTTCCTTCAGCGGTGAACAATACTCCCGCCGGCATTCCCAGATAAATGATTTGCTGATCCTCGGTCATCAATCCGGTGCCATGGAAAGCAGGGGTCAATTTAACCTTGCCGAAATCAAATTGATAAGCGCCGCCGATGCTCATGCCATGAGTTTTTTCAACTCCCTGCCATCCGATATACGCCGCAAGTTCCGCGACAGCGATGACCAGTGAGTTATTTTTTTTGGCCAATTCAACCGTATCCCCAATATGATCTCCATGTCCATGGGTTAAAATAATAACATCGGGTTTGACGTCTTCGAGTTTCAGGTCAGTCAACTCATTGCCCGTGATAAATGGATCAAATAAAATGGTTTTGCCGTTTGTTTCAATTTGGACAATAGAGTGTCCATGAAATGATACCTTCATTGTTAAAATCCTCCCTTTCATGAGTTAAAATAGTCTATAGTAATCATTAAACAAGTTTTTCGGCAACTATTCAAACAGTAGGCTTCAACATTTTAGATATCTGACAGTTTACAATCATTTTTCTTATTGGTATGGTCAATGTAAAAGAATTACGGAGGTATAAACATGAATAATAGAATTAGTGAAATTCAAAACTGGCTTCACAGCACAGAAACCGATGCAGCATTTATTACCTCACCTGAAAATGTTTTTTACTGCAGCGGATTTTTAAGCGATCCCCATGAAAGATTGCTGGCACTTGCCGTTTTCCCTAATGCAGAACCTTTCCTGGTTTGCCCGAAGATGGAAGTTGAAGAAGCAAAAAAAGCTGGATGGCAGGGTGAAATTATCGGCTATACAGATATTGAAGATCCATGGGATGAAATTCAGCGTTCACTGAAACGCCGCTCTGTTACCGTTAAAAGGGCAGCAATCGAAAAAGAGCATATGAATGTGGAACGCTATGAAAAAATACAAAACGTTTTTTCTGCCCCTGAACTCGTATCGGCTGAGGAAAAGCTTCGCCATCTGCGCATGGTCAAAACAGCTGACGAATTGGATATAATAAGAGAAGCATGCAGGTTAGCTGATTTGGCTGTGGAAACAGGCGTAAATGAAATCAGCGAAGGAAAAACAGAAATGGAAATCCTTGCTGCGATTGAATATGAGCTGAAAAAATCCGGCATCAACAAAATGTCCTTCTCAACGCTTGTACTGACCGGTGCAAATGCAGCAGCACCGCACGGAACACCAGGATCAAATAAGATCAAGCGGGGAGATCTCGTCTTATTTGATTTAGGTGTGGTTTATAAAGGATATTGTTCTGATATCACAAGAACGGTTGCTTATGGAGATATCAGCGACAAGCAGAGAGATATTTACGAAACGGTCCTGAAGGCACAGGAAGCAGCAGTTGCAGCAAGCAAACCAGGTGTATCCTGCTCTGAAATTGACCTTACAGCAAGAAATATCATAAGCGAAAGCGGGTATGGAGAATATTTTCCTCACCGGCTTGGACACGGTCTCGGCATCAGTGTCCATGAATACCCTTCGCTGACTGAAACGAATCCGCTCATTCTTCAGCCTGGCATGGTTTATACCATTGAACCCGGAATTTACGTGCCAAATGTAGCAGGCGTAAGGATTGAGGATGATGTTCTTGTAACAGAGAATGGCTATGAACTTCTTACAAGATATCCTAAAGCACTGCAGGTCATTAAATAAATCGTACAATAAAAAGGTACATTCCAGCAGCTGGATGTACCTTTTTCACATACTTTTATAAAATGTACCTTACTCAAGCTGTTACTGCTGTCCATTCATGTTTGATAAATCTGATTCTCCTCTTGGCATTTCAAGCTTTTTGCGGGGATGGCCCGGAAACGAGATTTTAAATGCAGTGCCTTTATTTAATTCACTGTGAACCGATATCATTCCTTTATGATTCTGAATGATTTTATAGCTCACCATTAGGCCAAGGCCGTTTCCTCCCGTTTTAGTCGTAAAAAACGGTTCACCAAGCTTTTTCACCTCTTGTTCACTGATTCCAACACCATGATCTTTAATGATAATATGCTTTTCAAATTCATTTTCCGTAATGGATATTCTCACTTTTCCTCCGCCGGGCATAGATTCTATCGCATTCTTAATGATATTTAAA
The DNA here is from genome assembly GCF_001866725.1 of Bacillus sp. MUM 13. Lineage (NCBI taxonomy): Bacteria > Bacillati > Bacillota > Bacilli > Caryophanales > Bacillaceae > Bacillus > Bacillus sp. MUM 13. Next base: position 9,661 of record NZ_MLYQ01000044.1, on the reverse strand, counting down.
AATACCTGCTTCAGCTGGTTCTTCTCACCTGATATCATCATGTCATGTTCAGGGAAATCATGGCACAGAACAACATTTTTAAGATGGGCCTCTGCCTGGAGAAATTTGATGACACTTCTCAGAATTTCTGTGACATTGCACTCCTGAAAATATATTGTGTGAGGCTTGGCAAACACCATAAATTCGCTGACAATAAAATTGATCCGGTCAATTTCATCCAGTATGGTATCTTCAAATACACGGTCTTTGGCAGATTCAGTAAGCAGCTGGACAAACCCCTTTATAGTAGTAAGGGGGTTGCGGATTTCATGTGCAATTCCTGCCGCCAATTCTCCGACCATCGATAACTTTTCTGTTTTCCGAAGTGTTTCTTCGGTTTTCTTTTTCTCGGTAATATCGTATTGAAGGGATATATGCTGATAGGTTTCTCCATTATGGTCCACAAAGGGAACAATCGTAGTATCAAGCCAATAAGTAGTCCCATCCTTGGCTTTATTCAGGATTTCACCCTTCCAGACCTCCCCGCGCTGAATGGTATCCCATATTTCCGTAAAAAAACCGCTCGGATGAAATTGGGAGTTCAGCAAATAGTGGTTTTGGCCGATCAGTTCTTCCTTTGTATAACCTGAGGCCTCGCAAAATCTGTCATTGACATAAGTTATCAGGTCATTCCGGTCCGTTATGGCAAATATAGTGGCCTCATTCAAGGCATTTTTAAGATCCTCCAGCTCTCTGAGCGTTATTTTTAAATCTTTATTCGATTCATCAAGGGCAAACCTTGTGGAAGAAAGATTCTCATTATAATGATTTATAATGGTATTCGAAATCAGTTCACATATGGGGTCGATGATTTTAATAATCTTAAATAATGTATGAATGGAAATGTTGCCTTGATTCAATTCACCTTCAAGGAAATCCATAATGGCAGATCGGGACAGATGGACAATACTAATTGATTGGTCAAGCGATGCCATCGACCGGACAGATCTCTGGCCAAGTAAATTAGCGCAAGTCACCAGATTATTCTTGCCTGCTTCATCTCTTGTGCATAGATAGCTGCCAAGAAGGCTGAATAAATTGGTCCGCAGGTTATATTGATAATCAGATTTGCTGTAATAAAGGCTATAAGCATTTTCGCCCTTAGGCATATTAAGTGTTTTGGCGGCCAGGACATTGCTTTCCTCTTGAATCTTCCTGCCAAGATACTCTATTTGATTGCACACATTAATCCCTCGCCTTGTCAAAACTTCTTTCCTAAGGTCCTTCCTATATCGCTATTCCAGAACCCAGGATGCTTGTATCATGTTAAGTTTGACAAATACAGCAAAAATCCTTCTTTTTTCCTAAATTGAAATATATATATCCTGATTTTTGTAGCGCAAGCAATAAAAATGCTGCCAAAAAAAAAACCCAATCAAAGCTGATTGGGCCCGCTGAAATCATGCACAAGTTTTTTTCCTTTTTCAATAGCCAGCTTGACCTGTTCAAATCCTGTTCCGCCTGCGCTGTTTCGCCGTTTCACTGCTGCGTATGGATTTAAAACATCGTAGATATCCTGTTCAAAAAGGGCAGAAGCTTCTTTGTACTGCACAAGAGGCAAATCGGCAAGGAAGCAGCCTTTTGATACACAGCAAAGCACAAGCTTGCCTACAATTTCATGGGCTTCCCTGAATGGAAGTCCTTTTGAAGCAAGATAGTCTGCAAGCTCTGTTGCATTTGAAAAATCTCGCTTTACTTCTTTTTCCATCGTTTCGCTGTTAACCTTCATTGAAGATATCATGCCTTCAAAAATCCGCAAAGAACCCGTAACCGTTTTAACAGTATCAAAAATGCCCTCCTTGTCTTCTTGCATATCTTTGTTATAAGCAAGAGGAAGGCCTTTTAATACAGTGAGAAGACCCATCAGATTCCCGTATACACGTCCGGTCTTTCCCCGGATAAGTTCGGCCATATCAGGGTTTTTCTTTTGCGGCATAATGCTGCTGCCTGTTGAAAAAGCATCGTCCAGTTCAATGAACTGAAATTCCTGGCTGGACCATAGTATGATTTCTTCACTGAATCTTGATAAATGCATCATCAGTGTTGAGCTGCCGCTTAAAATCTCCAGTACAAAGTCCCTGTCACTGACAGCATCGAGACTATTTTCGTAAATACGTTCAAATCCCAGAAGCCCCGCACTATATTCCCTGTCAATTGGAAAGGTGGTGCCTGCAAGTGCCCCTGCTCCAAGCGGTGACGTATTGATGCGCCTCATGCTTTCAGAAAATCTTTCCTTATCACGCTCCAGCATCCAAAAATAGGCCATTAAATGATGGGCGAAGGAAATAGGCTGGGCGCGCTGCAGGTGAGTATATCCAGGAATCAGTGTTTCCACATGCTGTTCGGCTTGATTGATAATCGCCTTTTGAAGCAGATTAATTAAATGAAGTATTTCAGCTGTCTGCTTTCTTAAATATAAATGCAAATCAGTCGCTACCTGGTCGTTCCGGCTTCTTGCTGTATGAAGCTTGCCTCCCGCAGGGCCGATTTCTTTAATGAGCATGCTTTCCAGGTTAAGATGGATATCCTCCATTTCGACCTTGTAGGAAAGCTGCCCATTTTCCGCCTTGCTTTTTAAAGTCTTCAGGCCAGAAATAATTTCATCTGCCTCATTTTCTGATAAAATGGCGCATTTTTTCAGCATAGTGACATGTGCCAGGCTGCCCTCAATATCTTCGAGAACGAGCTCTTGGTCAAAGGAGATGGAAGCCCCGAATTCATCTACCCATTCCTCTGCTGACTTGGTAAATCTTCCTCCCCAAAGCTTGTTCACACTGTCACCTTCTTGTTATTCACCATGCTGTTCACCTTCGTCGGAAGTCCCCATAATGAAGTGAAACCGACAGCTGCTTCGTGGTCAAAAGCATCATCTGATGTATATGTGGCAAGCTTTTCATTATACAGGGAGTTATCCGATTTCCTGCCTTCTGCAATGGCATGGCCCTTAAACAGCTTCATGCGGACTGTGCCTGTCACAGTTTCCTGGGTTTGCGCAAGAAAAGCACTGAGTGCATTTTGAAGCGGAGAAAACCATAGTCCTTCATAAATCAGCTCTGTTAATTTCTTTTCAATCACTGGCTTAAAATGTGCTACTTCCTTCACAAGCGTCAAATCTTCCAGTTCCTTGTGTGCTGTCATTAGGGTCATAGCGCCCGGGCATTCATAAATCTCACGGGATTTTATTCCTATTAATCTATTTTCCACATGGTCGATCCTTCCGATTCCATGCTTGCCGGCAACCTCGTTCAACTCTAAAATCAGTTCATCAATTTTATATTCTTTATTATTCAAGGTAACAGGAACGCCCTTTACAAATCCTATTTCAATGATATCCGGTACACTTGGTGCGTCTTCAAGACTCGAAGTCAGATCATAAGCTTCTTCAGGAGGAGCTGCCCAAGGATCTTCCAGTACACCGCACTCACAGCTTCTTCCCCATAAATTCTGATCAATAGAATAGGGGCTTCCAAGGTTAATAGGAATAGGAATTTCATTCTCCTGAGCGTACTTAATTTCTTCTTCTCTTGACCATTTCCATTCGCGTACTGGCGCTATCACCTGCAGATCGGGATTCAGAGCAGCAATGGATACCTCAAAACGCACCTGGTCATTCCCTTTTCCTGTACAGCCATGTGCTACTGCTTGAGCATTTTCCATTTCCGCCACTTCCACAAGCTTCTTTGCAATCAGCGGTCTTGATAAAGCCGAGACCAAAGGATATTTGCCTTCATATAACGTGTGAGCCTGAAGAGCTGCAAGTGCATATTCCTTGGCAAACTCCTCTTTAGCATCAATCACATACGATTTTACAGCACCAACTGCCAGTGCTTTTTCTTTTATAAAGTTCAGATCCTTGCCTTCCCCTACATCAAGGCAGCAGGCAATCACATCATATCCTTTTTCCTGAAGCCACTTTATTGCTACAGAGGTGTCTAATCCTCCGGAATATGCAAGAACTGCTTTTTGATTCCCCATGTTAAATCCGCCCTCTCATTTGAATAAAAATTCAAGTTGTTTTATTTTTATTCATTTTATGTATAGTACTTTATCAGCTTTATTATGAGAATGCAAGATTTTTTTTCATGTATTTAAAGGATGGCCAGATTGTTTCGCTAAATTTAACAAAGAGAATAAAAAATTCAGTTTCTGCATATAAAGGACAATTGACGGTATAATTATAGAATTGGGAAACAGGAACCCCGATAAGCATATGGCATCCCATTTGATTGTTCCCGCAGCCTTCGTGCAGGAACAAAATCATCTCAAATATTTCTGCACAAAAAAAGGAGACAGTTCCCAAGAACCTCTCCTTTTGCTCACTAATTCATCTATAAGTCTTTATTAATTTCCTTCACAACATGTCCTAATTCAGGAAGGATAAGCTTCTTCATTGCCAGGCTTACTGCACCGCTTGATCCTGGAACAGAAAATATCGCTTTATCTTTTGCAACGGCTGATATGGCTCTCGAGAGAATAGCGGCAGGGCCAATGTCCTCCTGATAGCTGAGCATCCGGAAAAGCTCACCAAACCCAGGTATTTCTTTATCCATAATTTCCTGAACGGTTTCAATGGTAACATCCCGTTTCGCGATCCCGGTTCCGCCGTTTGTCAGGATGACATCTGTACCCGGATCATCGCATCCTTTTAAAATGGACGCTCTGATTTCTTCCTGCACATCCTTTACAATTTCATAACCTGAAATGGTATGTCCATCTGCTGCCAGCAAATCCATCATCAGCTTTCCGCTTTTATCGGTGGTTTCATCTCTTGTATCACTGACTGTTATCACCCTGCAGCGGACAGTTTTCCTGCCAGCCTGTTTATGTTCTGTGAGACCCATCTACTCCACTCTCTTTCTCTGGAGATAGCGGTATTGATAATATTTTTGGGCAAATTCGCTTACTCTTCTTGTAAGCTGATAATTCGAGCCTGCTCCAATGGACATTGAAATCAGAGGAATGCCCTGAAACAGCTTTTTGCGGAACAAAGTGATCGCCGCTCCTTTTAGCAGCTGATTCAGCGGCAGCTTCATCCATGCAGGATCGGTTAAATCTTCACTGCCCTGATAAAAATACTCTCCATCTTCTTCAGGCGTTTCCTGCAAAAGCTCAGCCCATGCAGCACCCTGAAGCCGCTTCGGCAAAGTTCCGATACGGAATACCTTCAATGCGGTCATCATTTCAAACGGTGTATTCACTTCATATCCATATGTCATCGCTATCAGCTGCACAATGCGCAAATTAATGGCAAGCATGGCAGGAAAATCTCCGCCAAGCATCAAAATGCCCCCGGAACCGCTTGCTCCTCCTTGTGCAAAGGAAAACAGCCTGTATTTGGCTATCTGCTGATCAGCTATGTAATTCAGCTGGTCAATCGTCAGTTTCTGCAAATCAGGGATGGATGATATGTCCTCGCTGAACACACGGGCTGACCCTAAAATCCTGTCCCTTGCATCCATTTGAATCTGCGAGCTCTGAATCATGGCATGCAGATGAAACAGCCATGTATCAAGCTTTGCAAAAAATTGAGTCTGCTTATCCTGGGGCAAAAGTGAAAATCCCTGTTCCACCCATTTATCATATAAAGACGAAAAATCAGTAGATTCATATAAATTCAGTTTCTCTTCCCATTCGCTGATTTCATTCCATATCTCAATTTCACGATTCGTTAATGGCATAAATTAGCCTCCCGTACAGACAAGTGTTTTACATATATGTGTAGTATAACATAAGCTGATATCAACCTTAAAAAAACAAACCAGGAATTGTGGCGCTCAATTAAAAGAATCCGAGTATTTTACAATCCCGTCAGTCTTACTGTGTCCCTTGCAATCATGACTTCTTCATCCGTAGGGATGACCATCACCTTCACAGGGGAATGCGGGTAATTGACAAACGTCTCTTTTCCGCGTGTCCTGTTCAAGGAAGGATCCCAGTATACACCCATAAATTCAAGTCCTTTCAATACCCTTGCCCTGATGGTTTCACTGTTTTCGCCAATTCCTGCCGTAAAAATGATGGCATCCACTCCGCTCATTCTCGCAGCATATGACCCCAGATATTTATGAATGCGGCTTGCAAAAACCTCAAGTGCTAACTCGGCACGCTCATTTCCCTTATCCGCTTCTAATTCAATATCCCTCAAATCACTTGAAAACCCTGAGACAGCAAGCATGCCGCTTTTCTTATTCAAAACTTCCAAAACTTCATCTGCTGTTTTTCCTGTCTTTTCCATGATATATGGAATAAGTGCCGGATCAATATTGCCTGAGCGTGTTCCCATGGTGACACCCGCCAGAGGAGTGAACCCCATCGACGTATCAATAGATTTCCCTCCCTCGATGGCTGCAATGCTTGCCCCGTTTCCCAGATGGCAGGAAATCAGGCGCAGCTGCTCAAGCGGCCTCCCCAGCATAGCTGATGCACGTTCAGAAACGTATTTATGGGAGGTTCCATGAAAACCGTATTTCCTGATGCCATAGTCTTTGTAATATTCATATGGCAAGCTATATAAAAATGAATTTTCCGGCATAGTCTGATGAAAGGCTGTATCAAAAACCGCTACAGCAGGAACATCAGGCAAAACCCGCTTGAATGCTTTGATTCCGGTTAGGTTTGCCGGATTATGAAGCGGCGCCAAATCGGATAACTCTTCTATCTGGAAGATAACCTTATCTGTAATGATGGCGGAATCTGTGAATATTTCTCCTCCGTGCACCACCCTGTGGCCAATTCCATCTATTTCGTCATAGGATTTTATGATGTTGTGTTTTATCAGTTTTTCAAGGAGGATAGCCACGGCTGTTTCATGGTTTGGAATTTCCATGGTTTCCGTCAATTTTTCGCCTTGTGCCGTTATCGTGAAGATCGGCTCCTTCAATCCAATTCTCTCTACAATTCCCTTAGTAATTACACCTTCAGAGGGCATATCAAACAACTGAAATTTCAAAGAGGAACTGCCTGCATTTATTGCAATGATTTTAGACATGATTCCCGCTCCTTTTCTTTATCCATGTACACAATAACTCTATGAATACCTTTACAAAAATGGCTTCTTTTGTTTCATTTAAACATTGAATAGACTGCCTTTCAATTTAAAACGCATTTTGGCTGCGCTTACATCCAGAAGTAAATCAATTCAGAATTTTTCTTGCGCTGCAGCTATTAATTTCTGTTTCAATCCGTTTTATTCTGCTTTACCCTTCTATATCCTGCTTGATGCAACTGTCCAGACATGCAGACAGACAAAAAAGCTGATGCCTTTTTTAAGCATCAGCTTTCTTGTCTGTTATTTTTCTTCCTTGAACCATTCATTCATTTTATTCATCATCGCTTGGGTTGCTTCCATATCAGAAAGCTTTGGAAGCTGCACAAGCATGGTATTTTTCGGAGCCTTGATTCCTTCTTTTTTCTTTTGGAGAATAAGGATGCTTTTTGCTGCTGCCTCGTTTTTGAACATGGATAATGGAAGCTGTACAAGGCCCTGGATATATGTGTGCTCTTTTAGGTACTGGTTAAGCCTCGGTGCCTCGTCTGAAAGAAACAGGTTGTTTGGAACAATATAAAATAAATATCCCCCGTCCTTAACATGGTTGACTCCTTTTTCTATAAACAAGTGATGCGCGTAGGAATGCCCAGTTTCCCTGGCAAGCTCATATTCTGCTGCACGGACATCATTCGGATAATATCCCACAGGCAGATCGCTCACTACAGCATCAGCTGGATCAATGAATAACGGTTCAAGACTGTCCTGGTTGAATAATTCAACTGGGTGCTCCTGCAAATTTGCCCCGCAGTATGCAAGTCTGATAAGTGTTTCATCCACATCTGATCCAAAAGAGGATATTTCATGCTGCGATAGCTGGTTTAAAATCGTAAAGAGAAGATTCCCTGTGCCTGCAGCAGGATCCAGAAGTGTAAACTGCTTGCTGTTATTCATAAATTTGCCTATAAGATAGCTTACAAACATTCCAACAGCATCTGGAGTCATCTGGTGGTTGGGCTGGACGTTTTCTTTCATGCCCTTCAATATAGCCAGCTGAAAGGCTTTCCTGATTTCTTCTTTTCCGTATTTATCCAAGGAGAACTCTGCATATTGTTTGTTCAGCCTTTTCTCTGATATCTCGCTGATATCATCCTGCAGAACCTTTCCCTGAAACAGATTTTCTCCAGTTTCACCTAATGCATCAAGGTATGTACAGGAAAGCTCTTCTTGTAAAATTTTAGCTGTTTCATCAAGCTGATGGAACAGTTCTTCTATTGGCGTGAAGTTCAACGTTCATTCCTCCTGTTAATGTTTATCATTTCCTTTTTATATGGCAGGGCATAGCCCGATTCTAAAGGCTTCTTTTGTAAAATTTGCTGCTAAGGGGTGATTTCCTCCTGGATGCCCGCTTTTCGTGTGGCGGCGGTGAGCCTCACAAGCAATGCTTGCGTGCTCTCACCTTCCCGCTAATCTAAGCAGGAGTCTCAGTCAACCCGGTTAACAACGGGATTGCTTCACAGAACATATTAAAAAACAGCAATAAAGAGCCATTTTAAAAGCTGAAACGGTTTATCCAAACGATTATTATAACACGCCTATGCTGACATTGGCGCTTAATAAGCCTGCAGGGTTTAAGAATAAGCAAAACAAAAGCGCAAGCGCCATGTACAGCCCCAGGAAAAAATCATAAGAAGGCGTTTCTTGCCTTCAGGATTTCAGGGGCCAGGCTGCTTGCGCTAAGACGCGAATAAGGAAATGCCAACAAGCAAACTGGCAGTCATCCGCAGAACGCTTTGTAATGGAAACGGCTGAAAGGCAATCTTTTACTTAGCTGCTTTTGCAGCTGCGACGGCACTTTCATAGTCAGGGTGATTTGTGCCTTCGCTGACATACTCCGCATAAGTAACTGTATCATTGCTGTCTACAACAAATACGGCACGAGCCAATAAACGAAACTCTTTCATGACTACGCCATATGCTTCACCGAACGATAAATCGCGGTGGTCGGATAAAACCTGTACATTTTCAAGGCCGCTTGCAGCACACCAGCGTTTTTGGGCAAAAGGAAGATCGACGCTGATAGTTAACACATTAACCCCATCCACTTTAGAGGCTTCTTCATTAAAACGCCTTGTTTGTGCATCGCACACACCTGTATCAACAGAAGGCACTACACTGATAATCCGTACTGAACCTTTTGAATCGCTTAGCTTCACTTCTGATAAATCATTGGCAAGAACCGTAAAATCAGGTGCTTTGTCACCAGCTTTCACTTCATTGCCGATAAGTGTGACCGGGTTATTTATAAACGTAACAGATGCCATTTCAGAAATCCTCCCTTTACTTGCTTAATATGTATTCTTATACTTCATGATAGGATGTCCAGTGAATTTTTGCAATCATTTGGATCAGCTGATTTTTCCCGCCTTAAATTTTTAAACAGGAAAAAGGCAGAAATAGCTTCGGCACATTCTTGCTGAAGATTTCTTGCCCTGATGCACATGCAAAATCCGCTGTTTTATTAAGGCTGTTTTCGTAAACTTTGCTATTATGGAACAAGGGGTTGATCTCCGCTTCAGATATTCGCTTTCTGCGGGGCAGGAGGTGAGTCTCCTCGGCTGCGCTTGCGGGGTCTCA
>NZ_MLYQ01000043.1:0-23870 GCF_001866725.1 Bacillus sp. MUM 13 | reverse complement strand
CTTCTATATTTTCTTATGTTTTCGCCCTTTAATGAGTAAGAGCGCTAAAGTGAAATAGGCCTTAATGTTTATTATTTTGTGCTCCAGAAGGATAATTCAACTAGTTTGTACACGTATATTTCTATTTTTGAATAATTTTTATTCTTTTTATCCTTCTTTGATCTCTGATATAATAATAGGAAAAAAATACTGGAGCGAGGGTCAGCCATTTTGAAAAAAACAGCGACATACTTTTTTATTTTGCTACTTTTAACATTGCTGCTCATTTTTGCGGTAGATCACGAGTTATCATTGCTTCACTTTATTAATATGTCTTTTTATGTTGGCGGGGCTGTTTTATTCATGGGTATATTGGGCTTTGTCACACAGAAAGGCTTTTTTGACGGCATTTCATATAGCTTTCGCAGGATCTTCAGGGCAAAGTATGAAAGCGGTGATGAATTGGAGGATATTCCGCGCCTATCAGGCATCGTGTCGATGGATCTGCGGCCTGCACTTTTCTCAGGATTCCTGCTGCTCGCAATCATGATGGTCTCACTTTATATATACTACTTATGATTCTGCATTTTTTTGTCTATCCTGATATAATAGGATTTCTGTGAAAACAGTGGATAATACAGCTAAATACAACTAAAATGAAAGATAAACCCGATGATTGATTAGAATCATCTATGTTTCTTAGAGGAGTGACTAGCAGTTGAAGAGAATATTTTCAGGCATACAGCCTACAGGTTCCGTAACGCTTGGCAATTACATAGGAGCCATGAAGCAATTTGTGGAATTACAGAATGAATATGATTGCTACTTTTGCATTGTTGACGAACATGCCATCACCGTCCCTCAGGACCGCCTTGAATTAAGGGAGAACACCAGGAAGCTTGCAGCCTTATATCTGGCAATTGGCCTTGATCCCGAAAAGAACACAATCTTTATCCAATCCGAAGTGCCCGCGCATACTCAGGCAGGATGGCTCCTGCAATGCATCTCTTATATAGGAGAGCTTGAGCGGATGACACAGTTTAAGGATAAATCACATGGCAAGGAAGGCGTATCTTCCGGCCTGCTTACTTATCCGCCTCTGATGGCCGCAGATATTCTTTTATATAATACAGATCTTGTTCCTGTTGGCGATGATCAAAAGCAGCATATCGAGCTGACAAGAGATCTGGCAGAACGGTTCAATAAGAAATACAGCGATATTCTTAAGGTCCCGGAAATCAGCCTGCCAAAAGTGGGGGCGCGGATTATGTCCCTGCAGGAACCGCTTAAGAAAATGAGCAAATCCGATCCTAATAAAAAAGCTACCATCGCACTGCTTGATGATCCAAAGCAGATTGAAAAGAAAATTAAGAGCGCGGTCACTGATTCTGAAGGCATTGTTAAATATGATAAAGAAAACAAACCGGGTGTTTCCAACCTATTATCCATCTACTCTATTTTCAGCCATAAAACAATCGGGGAAATTGAGAGCATGTATGAAGGGAAAGGATATGGCGATTTCAAAAGCGGACTTGCCGAGGTCGTTTTAAATGAAATAAAGCCTATCCAGGAAAGATTTTATGAGCTTCTTGAGTCATCCGAGCTCGATGATATCCTTGACAGGGGTGCTGAAAAAGCAAATATCGAGGCAAACCGAATGATGAAAAAGATGCTCAATGGAATGGGACTGGGCAGAAAAAGAAGGTAAAATGTATGTCACCTGTCTGAACCTCAGATAAAAAGGAAGGGAACGGCCTCTCATAAGGCCGCTCCCTTTTTTCATGTATTTACAGCATCGACGGACTGTCTCCTACTTCCATTTCCCATAGCTTCTCGAAAAAGGGCTGCCCCTTCACAAGATTTTCGCATATATTTAAATGCTTATCCGTCCAGCCATCCTTCATTTCTTCATAAAGTCCCAGCCAGGCATGATCAAAGTTCATTTCTTGTATAAAGGCATATTTCTCTGGTGCCCACTCTGTATACCAATAACGGATTTCAGCCGTGTTTTTTGCCGTCAAAAGCTGGTCCAATGCCATAAACAGCAGCTGTTTCAGCTGCCTTTCCTTCCTCGTAAGCCCATTCATGAACTGAGGCGATGGAGATAATATATGATATTCCTTGGCTGATGTTTGTGAATCGCCGAATGTGTAATCTAATTCGCTATGGTTTTCTATCATGTCATAAACAATTTGCTCCTGGCGCGGAATCAATCTGCTTTTCCTGATTGGTATATGATAGCCAATTGTATCCACTGCAAGTATGCCTGTTCCATCTGTAATGACAAAACAGTAATCCATCTGGATTCTTTCATGGTTTTTTCTAGTGAAGGCTTTTTGGAAAACATCGTTAAGCAGTGTTTTCGGCAATTCCGACAAATCATTTTCTATGTAATTAAACAAGGCTGCCGAAATTTTTAATAATGGAACCTGATCAAGCAACTCGATTCCATCATCTTTTCTCCATTCATGAAAATGGCAGATGTTATAGCCATTTTCTTCTCCTTCAAACCAATTTACCCAAACATCATGAAGATATAGCATGAATTCATCCCTCGCTTACAATAATCTGTTTGTCCATCAGTATAGGCATTCTAAAGAGAAATTATTCCATTTGATCTTCCCAAATTATTAATAGAAGGAGTATAAGCTTACGGCTCATTATTATCCAGAAATTTTTCCGCAGAAATACTGAAAGATTGCATAAAAGGTATTTTGCTTTGCTTTTTCACTAAATGGTATCCCATGCAGTACCCAAGCATTGAAGGGTATCTCCCTTGGCCTAGCAAAATGGAATCATGGAGTTTTTCATGTCTTTTTACGTGAATATGTTTTTCAACATATCTGATCCAGTATTCTTCCAGCTTTTCTTCACTGTGAACCGATGTCCAGCCCGCCAGATATTCTTTTCCTAAATAGTGTGCCACTGCATTCTCAGCAAGACCTTCCATAATCATGGAATCAAGCAGGTTTGGCTCTTCTTCACCGCCGGCCATTTTGTTAAGGCGGCAAACATGATGATATTCGTGTATAAATAACGCTTCTAGCTCTTTATCCTTTATTCCTGCATGGATAAATAACAGCATTTTATCAGGAAATGCCAGACCGGATTTATTTTCAATCGATCTTTCTAAAAATCCCGGCTGTTTTAAGGGGAAAATAAAAATAGGGACATCAGGCCCGTTCCATTTTTTTTTGTATTTGTTGAAGATTTTTTTTCCTTTTCCCCAGATATCATGATCCATCAGAGATTCCGCATCTCTTCTGGACTTTTGCCCAGGTGAATACATTCCATAGCTTTTAAGATATTGATAGAGTTTTTTAGAGTCTTGCTCCATAAAGAGGTCTTTGAAATGATCGCAAATTGCTGACGGGTTAAAAAAATCGTCCCTCAGCCATTCGTTTGTGTTTTCAATTCCCATACAACTCACCTCATTTTCATATACAGTATCGTATGAACTTCATAAAAAAATGAGCAAGGATCACTAAATAATTATAAAAAAACCACGAAAACTTTGTTGCTATTGAACAAGGGGCTGATTTCCGCTCCAGGATGCCCGTTTTCCGCGGGGCGGGCGGGTTGAGCCTCCATCAGCTGCGCCTGCTGAGTCTGGATACTTACACTCCAATCAGCTTTACTTAACAATGGAATTGCCTCACAGAAAGAAAAAAATGCCTGAAGCCCTGTCTTAAAAAAACAGGTCTCAGGCATTATTACACTGCATTTTATAGTTCGGTCCTTTTTTCATGTCCTGTATTTAAGCAGAAGACAAGAAGTTCAAAAAAGCTTTGGAAAGATAGAATCATTTTTCTATCTTTCCCTTTAGGGGCATGCGCTATGTTTATTCGTACTTTTTGAAGACCAGTGTTGCATTATGGCCTCCAAATCCTAATGAGTTGCTCATCACTGCTTTAATCTCTGCTTTTCTAGCGGAATTTGCTACATAATCCAGATCACATTCTGGATCTGCTGTCTCCAAATTGATTGTCGGAGGAAGAATGCTGTCTCTGATTGCTTGAAGAGAGAAAATGGCTTCTACTCCTCCGGCAGCGCCAAGCAGGTGGCCTGTCATGGATTTGGTGGAGCTTATAGCAAGGTCATATGCATGGCTTCCGAATACTTCTTTAACCGCCATAGTTTCATATTTGTCGTTATATGCAGTACTTGTACCGTGGGCATTGATATAATCAATGTCGGAAGGGTTCATGCCAGCGTCATTTAGTGCCATTTTCATCGCACGGGCGCCGCCTTCCCCGCCTGGAGCAGGTGCTGTAATATGATAAGCATCTCCAGTGGATCCGTAGCCAACCACTTCGCCATAAATTTTGGCTCCGCGGCTCAAGGCGTGTTCCAATTCTTCCAGTACAACTATGCCTGCTCCTTCACCGATAACAAATCCATCTCTGTTTAAGTCGAATGGACGGCTTGCTGTTTGAGGATCCGGATTTGTTGAAAGAGCAGTATTTGAGCAGAAGCCTGCTACAGACATTTTTGTTATAGGTGCTTCTGCACCTCCGCTGATCATGACATCGGCATCTCCGCGCTGAATGACCTTAAATGCGTCGCCAATGGAGTTTGTTCCTGTTGCACAAGCCGTTACAGTACAGGAGTTCATTCCTTTTGCGCCAAGCAAAATAGAAACCTGGCCAGCAGCCATATCAGGAATAATCATTGGAACAAAGAAGGGGCTGACACGTTTATAGCCTCTTTTTTGAAAATTTTCAAACTGATTTTCAAAGGTTTCCATACCGCCGATTCCGGAACCGATCCATACACCCACACGAGGGGCATTTTGTTCAGTGATTTCCAGACTGGCATCCTTTACAGCCATCACGGAAGCCGCAATGGCATAGTGTGTGAAGCGGTCCATTTTTCTTGCTTCTTTTCTATCTACATATTGCTCGATATCAAAGTCCTTCACTTCAGCTGCAACTTTTGAAGGATATTCATCTGCATTTAATCGTGTCAGGGGGCCGATGCCCGTTTTGCCATCCACAATATTAGCCCATGTAGTTTCTGCATCATTTCCTAAAGGTGTTACTGCACCTATTCCCGTGACAACCACTCGACGATTATTCATAAATACTTGCTCCTTTCATAATAAAGCGCCAGCCTCGGATAATGTAAGCCTGTCGAATATAGCTGCTGCACCAAGCTTTCATGAATCCCTTTATCCGGTTTGCCGCATAAAAATTAGAATCTCAAATGTTTCTTTACATTACTTACAGTAAGATCCCTTCAGGGGAAATTCAGCATAGCGCCCATCCAGCCCTCATAGGGGGTTTGGTCATACCTGCTGATAGAAGTTTTGCCCTACTTTTATCGGCCCCAGCGAAGTGCGATAGCACCCCATGTAAGTCCGCCGCCAAATCCTACCAGAACAACAACATCATCATCTTTTATCTTGCCTGCTTCCAATTCCTCTACCATTGCAATCGGAATTGAAGAGGCAGAACTGTTTCCATATTTAGCAACCGTTTTTGACATCTTTTCAGCCGGCAGCCCAAGGCGTTCCCTGGAAGCTTCCATGATACGGATATTTGCCTGATGGGGAACTAAAAAGCTCACATCTTCTTTCGTTAATCCTGCTTTTTCAATAACATTTATACAAGATTCGCCCATTTGGCGAACAGCGAATTTGAATACTTCACGGCCGTTCATGAACAGATGCGGACCATTTTGATACAAATGCTTTCCGCCAGATCCGTCAGAGCCAAGCTCAAACGACAGAATTCCCCTGCCTTCAGAAACTGGGCCCATTACTGCAGCTCCTGCTCCATCGCCGAAAAGCACAGCAGTATTGCGGTCATTCCAATCGGTTATTTTTGAGAGTTTTTCAACTCCAACAATCAATACATATTTATAAGTGCCGTTTTTAATAAACTGTTCAGCTGTAATCATACCATACATAAACCCTGAACAGGCGGCGCTGATATCCATTGCAGCTGCCTTTTTTGCGCCAAGTTTATCTTGGATCATACAAGCAACTGATGGAAATGGCTGGTCAGGTGTTACGGTCCCTACAAGAATTAAATCCAGTTCTTCAGCAGAAATTCCTGCATTCTTAATGGCATTGAGAGCTGCTTCATAAGCCATATCAGAAGTATCGACGTCATCTGCTGCAATTCTTCTTTCTTCAATGCCAGTTCTGGTGCGGATCCATTCATCGCTTGTATCCACCATTTTCTCAAGGTCAAAGTTCGTTAAAACTTTCTCCGGCAAGCTGCGGCCCATCCCTAAGATTCCTGCATTCATTATTGACAACCCCTTATCTATTATTATTTAATCTTTTATTATCAAATATTATTACCTGGTACTAATCTTATAAAAAACTTCCCCCGCTTGCAACAGATATCGCTTAAAAAAGGCGCTGGCCTGGATATATCCCAGTAAATTCGGGCCTTTTGCGGGACAAGAGCCTGCTCATTAAAGCGGCTGGCAGCATACTTTAAATATGAACGATGCATGGCCCTTGTTCAACAAATGCTTCTTTTGCGCATTCTTTGGCAGCCGTTGCTTAACCGATGGCTGCGGTGCTTAAGAAGGGGAGTATTGCCTTTCATCCAATTTTTAAAAAAGGAGGAACCTGTAAATGGATTTATTTAATGGAAACAAAAAATCAAATCAAAACGACCGGTTTTCATCTATAATGTTCCCTAAAAAAGAAAAACAAGTAAAAGAAGAAGAATCCGCTGCTCCTGGAAGCATTGATTACATGCAGCTGATGGAAAGTGTAGATACACTTATGACGATTTATGGAGAATTTAAACCTGCCCTCAGCAAGCTGAACCCCCTCATTTTACAGGCGCTAAAAAAATTCGAAAAGAAGGCCTGACAGAAAGCGGCCAAAAAGGCTGATTATCAGGGAACAATAATCAGCCTTTTATCCGCTTAACTGCCAGCGGCCCTGCCCTCAGCAGCAAGAGGTGCACAAGGGTAAACTGCCGGTAAAACCCCGGTTGAATCGAGAGTTTTTTAGCTTATTTAGTTTCAGCGTCCTTTAAACCAAGTTCATAGGCTTCATACATAACCTTTGTAAATAAATCCATAAACGGCTGGGCAAGCTCCATTGAAAACGGAACGCCTGCTTCCTCTAACTTCGCTTTCGCTTCCGGAAAGTATTTCATTGCTATACCCATGAATTCCATAGTCTTGTCTTGATTCATGATTATCCCTCCTTAAGTTTATCCGGCAGTTTGCCAGTTTCTTTGTATAATTGAAAGTATTTCTTCATTTCAGCCTGAAAGCTTTTCTTCACAAGAGGACTGTATTCTCCCATAGTAATTACACCATCTTGGATGTCAAAAAACAAGTTTCCTGACTTCAATTCATTTTTATCAAACTTCTCCGCTGCCCGCACATATAGGGCATCCACATTCTGTATGGTGCTTGTGAGTATAGTGGTGCTTCCCAGATTTGACTGATCCGACACATAACCAATTGCGTAAAGCTGCTTTTCTTTTAGCCTCTCAATAACAGGCACATTAAATCCGTCGCCTGCAGGATAGAAAATATCATCCCGATTAGAAATCATCCTGTTTAGAAGCTGCAGAGCTTTTTCTTCATCGTCCCATCCATTTACATATTCAACATCCACTTTTACCTGCTGATCTTGAAAACCTGCTCCCTCAACGAATCCTTTCACTTCAGGCTGCCATTCATATGCGGCAAGCACGCCTATATGTTTGGTCTGTGACATTTCAGCAGCAACCATTCCGCCAAAAAAACCCATTGCTTTAGCTTTAAAATTAAGGCTTGTTGTATTGGGCTTTGTTGCATCTCCATTAAAACTGACGAATCGTATGTCCGGATATTTGTCCGATATTTCATTAAAGTATTCAGCATATTCGCTGCCATGGCCGATAATAAGATTAACCCCTTTATCCTGGAGGTCTTTTACTGCCTGCTCAACAATGAATTTACTGTTCATTTTTTCTTTATAAAATACATCCGCCCCGAAAAGGGATTGGATTTCCAGCAATCCTTTATAGCCTTTTGTCCCCCATACCTGATCATTTATCGTATTAGGCACAAGCAGGGCAGCTTTCTTTAAATGACCGGAGCTTTCTGTTTTATCGCAGCCGCTAAGCAGCAATGCAAATAACATACAGATGCCTATTTTCTTTAACATCCACCGCAACTCCTTCAACGCTGCAGGTACTTTCACCCGCGGGCGCTTCAGAACAGCATTTCGCCCTGCGGGGTCTCCCTCAGCCCGCCCAGGAACCCTGCTCATCCGTTCCAATCAGCAATCGGCCAAAAATATTTTCAGGAAAAAATTAGCACCTTTTACTTAAGTTCCATTTTACCTTCTTCAATAAAGAATGAAAAGGATTTTAGCCATTCCTCCCTTGATGCTGTTTAAGCAATAGCATTTTCCTCCAATGTTCTTTTTGCATGCTGATCCCCTCGTCAGGGCTCACATTATTTTTCACTTTCAAAACATTAGCTGTCTGGAGACATTCGTCCTCTGAAGGAAACCTATCCAGGATTTCAGCATCAAAAATAAGATTTGCACAGGCTGACCACTGTAGCTTCTCTTCACTTTCGAGGACGATATTTCCGCCACCATGTTCTTTAAGCTTTTCTAAGGCATCGATGAAGTCTGAAATATATATTGCGTCATTTCGATATTCTGAAGAAATGGCATCAATTGCTTCTTCCTTGCTTTTTTTTTGGATTCCAGTTTCAAAGGCAAATGTTGCAGGCTGCCAGGGGCCATAAATGGTTGGCAGATAAACAAACTGGGCATGCTCGAAGAATTTGAGGATGGACCATAATTCTGTATGTTCTGCAAAACTTTGCTCTTTATGGCCTAGCGGGATTAAAATGGTGAGTGCAGGAAGAGGTTGGACGCTTTTAAGATTTATAAGGATTTTTGTGATGGCATCTGCAATTTTTTTTGTGTCTCTTTCAGGCATTTTCCAGAAATCATATAAGCATACATAGATCGCGGATGCACCAGGAAATGATGAAGGCAGTTCCTCATGAAAAGCACTGCTAATAAAATTGGCGTTCCTGCCAAAGGCATCCTGTTTATATTCATGAATATAGGCATCTTCATCCCCCTGGACATGGTCAATCCCAAGAACCTTTTCACCTCTGTCAAGCAAGTGTTCCGTTAAATGGAACCCAGTGAACTGTAAAGCGCCAATAACAATTGATGAACACATCCTGCAGCCCCCCCTTATTCATGCCAGATTATACCCGAAATTGATGCGAATGATTATCTAATCTCGCTGGATTCTGTATGGTATGCAGCGGGCAGTCTCAATATAGCTATTTTTATAGCAGTTTTTCATGTTTTTGAAAAAATTGCCGTATCTGGATCGGGATCTTATATCTCTTTTCAGGAAACAAATAAATAAATTCCAGCAATTCTTGGTCGTTTTGCTGTTTCAGCTCCTGATAAAGCGGATTTTGTTCACCATTGGCATTGTCTAAGACTGTTATTATTTTCAAGGGAACTTTTGTCTGGAATGAAAGCTTGTCAGAATCCAGCACGAAATCTTCGAATTCCACGGAATCCATCTTATTGGCAGCAGAGGCTTCTTTTAGCCACTTTTTGTAAAAAAACTTACTTTCTTTTTCTTTTATCAGTCTGTTTTTAACAGATAAGCATGGATTGATGAACACGGCTGAACGGATTAATTCCGGCATGCTTTCCATAAATTTCATGGCAGGGAGCGCGCCTGTCCCTTCTGCTAAAATATGGATTTTATTATTCAGGATTTCACTCTTCATAATCAGAAAATATAATTTCACGGCCAGTTCAAATGACCTTTGGCTTTCCCATTTCATTCCGTGAAAGTTGGAAGAAAAAAGTGTATAGCCGTGCTCCTTTAGGGACTCGAGTATTTGAAGCCTTCCTGGATGTTCTCTCCAATAGCTTGTACGTTCTTGAACGAAGTGTCCGCTGTCGCCAAATATAAGGACTGAAAATCCGCTTGGTTTATGGGGATAATAAACAATGTTCCATTGTCCATCCAAAAGAAATGTTCGCTGTTCCATCAGCTTTACTCCTTATCTTTAAGTCACTACTATTAATATATGTCTGCCGCTTAGATTCGAAAGGGAGAAGCGCCTAAGTGCTTATCTGAATTTTACGATCAATTAAGCTATTTTTAATATATCACACAAAAAAGGCAAGGACTTTCTTCCTTTATAAATAGGAAGTGGAACTTTGTCGATGTCCCCGGTTTTATTTCAGGATGGCTGAATGTGCGGCAGGTAATGATTTGCCGCTGTTTCAATGACTCAATTTGTTCATAATTATAATGAAAAAGCAGTTTTATAGTGATATTAATTATGATAAGATAAAAATGACTGCAGTGGAATGAGGTGAATTTCGATGCGATACATTGCTACGCTTTTCTGGACGATGTTATTAATGCATATGCTTACATATGTTGTTTCTTCAATGATTGGGTCTTCATATGATTTTTCAACAGCTATGATTTTAGGAGTAGTGGTAACCGTACTTGTTTTGATTGTTCCTGCTATTATACCTAATGATCCGGTTGAAAAAACTCATCATTAATCCGTTATGTAAGCTAAAGGACATCCATTCCGGATGTCCTTCTTTCTTTTATCTATATTCATTTTTCCTGCAGATTTCCTCGATTTTCCTTTACATACCAAGCCAGTGTTTAATATGGCTCTTTTCTTAAGGCTGTTTTCGTAAACTTTTTAGCTATGGAACAAGGGGTTGATTTCCGCTCCAGGATGCTCGCTTTTCACGCAATCGGTGAGCCTCCTCGGCTTCGCCTGCGGGGTCTCACCTTCCCGCTAATCTAAGCAGGAGTCTCGCACCTTGCACTCCAATCAACCTCATTTAATAATGAAATCACCTCTCAGAACTCATTAAAAACAACTATCTTTAAGAAAAGAGCCTTTCTTAAAAATCGCTTCTTTGATGTGTTCTATGAGCCGGTTCCATTAATAAATCTGCCAGTTACATAAATAAAGGTTAAGGAACAGTATTAGCCAACAATAAATAACCCTTTATCTTCATTAAAATCCACCGTTAAGCAGGAATTCGGTTTTATATTTCCGCCTATGATTTCCCGGGCGGCCATGGTTTCCACATGCTTTTGAATAAATCTTCTAAGCGGCCTGGCCCCATAAACCGGGTCAAATCCCTGTTCAGCAATAAACTCCTTGGCCTTTGAGGTAAGAATTAACGATATATTTTGTTCCTCGAGACGCTTCTGCAGCTGCACGGCCATATTTTCAACAATTTTAATGATTTCCTTTTTTGAAAGAGGCTTAAATAGGACAATATCATCAATACGGTTCAAAAATTCAGGGCGGAAATGTTTCCTTAAATCTGAAAAAACACGCTCTCTTGTTCTGTCATCTATCTTTTCATTTTCTGCTGCTGTCTGGAGCATATAATGGGAGCCAATATTAGAGGTCATGATGATTACTGTATTCCTGCAATTTACTATTCTCCCCTGCGAGTCAGTTATCCTGCCGTCATCAAGCATTTGCAGCAATAAGTTGAATACTTCTCCATGTGCTTTTTCAATTTCATCCAGCAAAACAACTGAATAAGGATTTCTTCTGATTGCCTCGGTCAGCTGCCCGCCCTCCTCGTATCCAACATACCCTGGGGGGGCTCCAATCAGCCGGGAAACAGAGTGTTTCTCCATATACTCAGACATATCAATCCTGATCATATGCTCTTCCGAGTCAAACAGTGTTCCGGCAAGAGCCTTGACCAGCTCTGTTTTACCAACTCCAGTCGGCCCGAGAAAGATAAAAGATCCTATCGGACGATTAGGATCTTTTATCCCCGCTCTCGCCCTTAAAACCGCATCCGCTACAGCTTCGATCGCTTCATCCTGGCCAACCACTCTTTTTTGAAGAATGCCCGGCAGTTTGAGAAGCTTTTCCCTTTCACTTTCCACTAGCCTGTCGACAGGGATTCCTGTCCAGTTTGCCACAATAGAAGCGATTTCTTCTTCTGTTACCTCCTGCCGAAGCAAACGTGATTCCTGCTTCCCTCTTTCAAGCTCTTCCTCCATGCTTTGCAGTTCCTTTTCCATCTCTGGTATTTGCCCGTGCCGCAGTTCTGCAGCCCTGTTTAAGTCATATTCACTTTCCGCTATTTCAAGATCGCGCCGAAGTTTTTCAAGTTTCCCCCTTTGTTCCTGAACCTGCTGAAGCGATGTTTTCTCACTCATCCAATCTGACCTTAAGGATTCTGCATGTTTGCGCTGTTCTGTAAGCTCTTTTCTCAGCTCGTCCAGCCTTTCTTTGCTGCGGGGGTCTTTCTCATTTTTCAGTGCGGCTTCCTCTATCTCGAGCTGCATAACTTTCCTTGTTATCTCATCCAGTTCTAAGGGCATCGAATCGATTTCAGTCCGGATTAATGCACATGCCTCATCAATCAAATCTATAGCCTTGTCAGGTAAAAACCTTTCTGTTATATACCGATTGGATAAAACAGCAGCTGCCACAATGGCCCTGTCCCCAATTTTTACTCCATGATGAATTTCAAAACGCTCTTTTAATCCCCGAAGCATTGTTATGGTATCTTCCACACCAGGCTCATTTACCAGCACCTGCTGAAATCTTCTTTCCAACGCAGGGTCTTTTTCAATATATTTGCGGTATTCATCGAGAGTCGTAGCACCAATACAATGCAGCTCTCCTCTTGCAAGCATAGGCTTAAGCATATTGCCTGCATCAAGAGAGCCCTCTGTCCGTCCAGCACCCACGATTGTGTGCAGCTCATCAATGAATAACAGGATTCTGCCATCGCTTTTTTTAATTTCCTGCAGGACAGCTTTTAAGCGCTCTTCAAATTCTCCCCGGAATTTTGCACCAGCTATCAATGCACTCATATCCAGGGAAAAGATCGTTTTATCCTTCAGTCCGTCAGGTACATCTTTTCGTACGATCCGCTGGGCAAGCCCTTCTGCTATCGCCGTTTTTCCGACACCTGGTTCTCCGATCAAGACTGGATTATTTTTTGTTTTTCTGGAAAGGATCCTGATCACGCTGCGAATTTCTGCATCCCTGCCGATTACAGGATCGGTTTTGCCTGTTTTAGCTTCAGCTACCAGGTCACGGCCGTATTTTTTCAGCACTTCATATGTACCTTCCGGATTCTGGCTGGTCACGTTTTGATTCCCCCTGATTTTTTTCATTATATTTTCTGTCATTTGATAATCAGCGCCAAGACTAAAAAGTATGTCCTTAATTTCTGATTTCTCCACTTTGAATGATGAAAGAAGAAAATGCTCCACCGAAAGGTAGTCGTCATGCATTTGCATCATCATTTCACCTGCTGCCCTAAAGGTATTTTGCAGTGCTGATGACATATAGTTCCTGGCTTCTTTGCTGTCCGCCAGTTCAACAGAAGGCAGTCTGGCTAATCTTTTTTCTAACTCATCCTGGAGTTTCTTATCTCCTTCATGAATTTCTGCCATCAGTGAATGAAGCAAATGATCTTCTATCTTAGTCAAAGCTGCCAGCATATGTAGCTCGCCTATTTCCGGGTGCTTATGCCTGGCCGAAATTTCCTGCGCAATCAATAAAGCCTGCTGCATTTTCTCAGTCAAACTGTTTATATCCATAAGAATCCTCCTCACAAACATTCAGAAGACGTGTTTTGACCTTTTTTGACCTTTGGTTTTATTATACGAAAATTTCTTATAAAGTAAAGATTCGTCATCTTCTTTCAGAGAAAAAAAGCAAATCCTTTTCCTTCATGAAGAAAAAGAATTTGCTTTTTTATTATGGTTTTCTTTTATATGTCCAATGCCTGTTTCCATTTGTTGTTTCCGGAAAACGGTCACCAGCATTCAGCCTTACCTTTTTAGGGTTGTTCACCGTGCTTCCTGTTTCTCCTATTTCTACATACATCCCATTGTTCGGGGCCTTTTGACCTGGCGTAAATTGATGACTTTGTCCCATTTCCATCTCTCCTTTTCAATGGCTGTATTACTATTCTTACCGAAAAAGGAGTTTCATCACTCGCCATTTTTTAGTAATAATAACCGCTAAAAAGATAAGAGTGTTACTGCAGCAGTAAATCAACAAGTAATGCTTTTTGGGCATGAAGCCTGTTCCCCGCCTGAATGAAAACCACCGAATTCGGGCCGTCAATCACCTCCGCAGCCACTTCTTCTTCCCTATGGGCAGGCAGGCAATGCATAAATATATAATCAGGCTTTGCAAGTTTCACTAAGTTTTGATCAATTTTAAAATCCTTAAATGCCTTGAGACGGATGCTGTTTTCTTGCTCCTGGCCCATTGATGTCCAAACATCAGCATACACTGCATCCGCTTCTATGATGGCTTCTTCTGGTGAATGGGTAATTGTTATTGTGCCCCCATTATGAAGCGCTTCATTTTTCGCATGCTTTATAACTTCCGGATCCGGCTCATATCCCGCGGGACATGCTATTGAAAAATCCATGCCCGTTTTGGCGCTGGCCAGCATTAAAGAATGCGCGACATTGTTTCCGTCTCCAATATAAGCTATTTTAAGCCCCTTGAAACTCCCTTTAATTTCCTGGATCGTCAAAAGGTCAGCCAATGCCTGGCAAGGGTGGTACATGTCGGTCAGCCCGTTTATAACCGGCACATGCGCAGCATTTGCAAGAGCTTCAGCCTTTGAATGTTCATGTGTCCTAAGCATTATGGCATCCACAAATTGAGACAAAACCTTTCCTGTATCTTCAATGGTCTCGCCTCTGCCCAGCTGAATGTCGCTGCTGCTCAAAAATAGAGCATGCCCCCCAAGCTGAAGCATCCCTGCTTCAAATGATACTCTTGTTCTTGTTGAAGATTTCTCAAAAATCATGCCCAATATTTTTCCTTTTAAAGGATGAAATTCTTCACCGCTTGACTGTTTTCGTTTAATTTCTTCTGCCAGCTCCAGCAGTTTCAGGATATCGCTGCCTGTCATATCAGCAAGCGAAAGAAAATCCTTTGTTTTAATAATGTTTTTTTCATTCAACCTGGCCATTGCTGTCATATGGAAATCACGTCCTTTTTGTATCTTTCCTTCCATTCCTGGAGCGAAGCAATTTCTGTCTCATTCGAAGCGAACGACTGTACATACGCTGCGAAGGTTTCTTCTTCCGTAAAAACAAGAAGGCGATGCTTAATAGCCCATAACCTGATTTCCTTTTCATCTGCACTGCTTCCATATGAAAGGACAGCAGCACCTGTTTCTCGTTCTGCCCAGCTCCTGAAATCACCGCTTGAAAACTCAAACCCAAAATCTGCTGCGGCATCCTGAAGATCTGCCGGCAAATTGACGGACTGTGTTTTAAAAATGCCTTTACTGCCAGGTTTAGGGTGCGGATACACCTTATTCAGGGCTTCACTTTTTGTTCGCCCAATTGTGATGCCTTCACCGGTGGATTTCATAACAGGACCTATTTTAGTATCAAGCCCTGATAGTGCAAAGGAAGAAAACACAGGATACTTTATTGCTGTATAAGGCAGTTTTTCCTGCAGTCCAGCTGACCCTGCAGCTTCATTTAATGATTGCCTGCGGTAAATAATCTTTGCAGCAGCCTCGACCATTGGGATGCCGGATATTTTACTGATAATAGGCACGGTTCTGCTGGCTCTGGGGTTTACTTCCAGAACATAAACGTCATTTCCTTTTATCACAAATTGTATGTTCATTAATCCTGTATATTTTAGCTCTGAAACAATCCTTTTTGAGTAAAGCACCATTTTTTCTTTTACAGAATCTGAAAGTGATTCTTCCGGAAGAAGGACCATGCTGTCACCTGAATGGACACCTGCTTTTTCAATATGCTCAGCAATGAGGGGAATGAAGATATCCCTACCGTCTGCAAGGAGGTCAATTTCCGCTTCCTTGCCGGGTATGTACGAATCAACCAAAATTGGATACATCAGTTCTTCCTTCTGCTCCATGACTTTCTTCCAATCCTTTTCATCATGAATGATTTCCATTCCCTGGCCTCCGATTACATATGATGGCCTTAAAAGAACGGGATAGCCAATTTGCTCAATACAGGCTGCTATTTCGTCTTTGTTTGCGGCCTCTTGACCAGGCACATGCGGAATTTCCAGTTTCTTAAGAAGCTGATAAAATCTCTTCCTGTCTTCCAGCTGATCCACAATGTCATATGAGGTGCCCAGGAGATTCACATGATGCTTCTCCAGATCCTGCGCAAGATTAATGGCAGTTTGCCCTCCGAATTGAACGATTACGTCTGTAATATTTTCAGCCTCGATCACATTCAATACATATTCGAGCGTAAGAGGTTCAAAATATAACCGATCTGCTATGGCAAAGTCCGTACTGACTGTTTCTGGATTATTATTGATCATGATCGCTTCGGCATTTTCTTTCTGGAGCGCAAGCACGCCATGTACTGAACAATAATCAAACTCAATCCCCTGGCCTATGCGTATTGGGCCGCTGCCGATAATAAGCACTTTCTTTTTGTCAGTGATCATCTGTTCATTTTCGCCAAAATAGGCTGAATAGTAGTAATTGGAGGGAGATTCGAATTCCGCTGCACAGGTATCAACCGTTTTGTAAACGGCCGTAATGCCCTGTCTTTTACGCCACTCTCTCACATCAGATTCTTTCTCTTCCCAGGCGGCGGCAAGGTATCGGTCTGAAAACCCTTTTTCTTTATACATCATCATCTCCTCTTTTTTTATTGAATGAAGAGTGAGGGAACTAATTTTCTTCTCATCTTCAATCAAAGAAGCAAATGACTTTAAAAAGAATGGGTCGATTGCTGTTGCCTTACAAATGTCTTCAGAGGGAAGCCCTCTTCTTAAAAGTTCAAAAATAATAAAGATTCTTTCGTCTGTCGATTCTTTAAGCATGCTTTTTAATTCAGCCATACCTTTGTCTTCAAGTCCCAGGAGCTTCAGCCCTATTGTTTTCAGTTCTAAGGAATCTATGGCTTTTTGGATGGCTCCTTCAAAGCTTCTGTGCAGCGCCATTACTTCTCCGGTCGCTTTCATTTGGGTCCCAAGCTTTCTGTAAGCTGTACTGAATTTATCAAATGGCCAGCGCGGAAACTTTACGGCTACATAATCCAGGGCAGGCTCAAAGCTTGAATAGGTGCTCTGTGTTACCGGATTTGCCAGTTCAGACAACTGAAAGCCAACAGCCAATTTGGCGGCAATTCTGGCAATAGGGTAACCGGTGGCCTTGGATGCAAGCGCAGAAGAACGGCTGACCCTAGGATTCACTTCAATTAAATAATACTTTTTGCTAAAAGGGTCCAAAGCAAATTGAATATTGCATCCCCCTACTATTCCCAGCGCGGATATGATTTTGATGGACGCAGAGCGGAGCATATGAAATTCTTCGTCTGTCAAAGTCTGCGAGGGCGCAACAACAACTGAATCGCCTGTATGGATCCCTACCGGATCGATATTTTCCATGTTGCAGATTGTAATGCAGGTTCCATTGCTGTCCCGCATTACTTCATATTCGATTTCTTTAAATCCAGCTATGCTTTTCTCAATCAGGCATTGGGTGATTGGGCTTTCCTGCAATCCGCTTCGAACGATGGATGTTAAGTCCCCGAAATCATCTGCAATTCCGCCCCCCGTTCCCCCAAGTGTATAAGCAGGACGAATGATGATAGGAAAACCTGTGCTTTCTGCAAATGCATGTGCTTCTTCCATGGTTGTGACAATCGTGCTTTGTGGTACCGGCTCATCAATTTCCAGCATAAGGCTCCTGAATAACTCCCTGTCTTCCCCTTTTTTTATTGATTCAATAGGAGTTCCAAGCAGTTTAACTCCGTATTTATCCAAGATCCCCTGTTCATGAAGCTGAAAAGCAAGATTCAATCCTGTTTGTCCGCCGAGCGTCGCAAGAAGTCCATCAGGTTTTTCCTTCACAATTATTTTTTCGACGTTTTCACAGGTCATCGGCTCAAAGTATACAGCATCTGCATGGAGCTCATCCGTCATAATCGTGGCAGGGTTATTATTGATAAGAATTACTTTATAGCCTTCTTCCTTCAGCGCCAGGCACCCCTGTGTCCCTGCATAATCAAATTCAGCCGCCTGGCCGATGATAATCGGCCCTGAGCCGATAACTAGTATTGTATGGATATTCTTATCTTTAGGCATATACTTTTTCTCTCCCGCCGCATTTGTCTATCAAGGCCAAAAAATCATGAAAAAGCTGGATATTCTCTGCAGGTCCCGGATGTGCTTCCGGATGATATTGAGTGGTTATTATCGGCAGTGTTTTGTGCATGAGCCCTTCTACTGTCCCATCATTAACATTCCGGTAACGCACCCTGAGTGGTGTTTGATCAAGACTGGATTCATCAACCATGTAACTGTGGTTCTGAGAACTCATATATACTTTCTTCGTTATCAAGTCCATAACCGGCTGATTTGCCCCTCTGTGACCGAAGAGCATTTTCTTTGTATTGCCTCCAAAAGCAAGAGCTGCCAGCTGGTGGCCAAGGCAAATGCCCATAGTAGGATAGCTTGAGGCAATATTTTTTATATTTCCAAGCAAATATTTCAGCTGTTTTGGATCACCAGGTCCATTGGATAATAGAATTCCGTCCGGCTTTAGCTGATGAATGGTCCCTGCGTCCGCATTATATGGAACAACAGTGACCCTGCAGCCATTATTGAGGAGAGTCTGCAGAATTGATTTTTTATATCCAAAATCCAATAGCACAATATGTTTTTTCCCATTTCCATAGCATTCCGGAGTTTTAACAGATACATCTGCCACAGGAGATAAAGTTGAGTCAACCACCTTAAAGTTTTTCGCTTCATGCTCCGAAATGGCAGCGTCCATGGAGCCGCTGCGGCGGATTTGCTTAACGACAGCCCTTGTGTCTATCCGGCTTATTAAAGGGATATTCCACTTGTTCAGGTATTCAGCCAGCGAGTATTCAGACTGGTAGTGTGAATGGTCCATGTTTCCTTCATAAACAGCCACCCCGGCTAAATGGGGTTTTTTGCTTTCAAAATCATGACGGTTGATTCCGTAATTTCCAATCAGGGGATATGTGAAAACAACAATTTGATTACTATAGGATGGATCTGTCAGAACTTCCTGATACCCGGTCATGCCCGTAAAAAAGACAATTTCTCCAGCGGCCTCCTTAACATGGGGATCTGTCAGCAATGTTCCTTCATATGATGCTCCATTGGATAAATGCAGATAACTTTTCAAAGCGCTCACCTCTGTTGAAGTTTATTTTTATTAAAACAAAAGTATATTTATTCATTTTTAGGTATAAGAATTCAGGTATTCTGCTTGATTCTCAGTGCCTCTCCAATCACTTTTACAGCATAATCAAATTCCTCTTGCTGTGCTGTTAATGGCGGAAGCAATCTCAAAACGTTAGAGCCTGCAGTTAAGACAAGCAGCCCTTCTTTTTGAAGCTGCAGCAAAATGTTTTCGCTGCCTTCTTTTAGTTCAATGCCAATCATCAGCCCCAGCCCGCGGATCTCTGACACCCCTTTTGCATCACTTAATGTGTGCTGAAGCTGTTTTAAAAAGAGTCCGGCTTTTTTTTCTATTTCCGCTTGAAAATCCGGATCCATGATTTTTTTCAGTACGGCCTCTGCTGCTGAAATGCTGACAGGATTCCCCCCGAACGTCGATCCATGGCTGCCTGGTCCAAAGTAATCTGCAAGATTTTCTTTCCCTATCATTGCACCTATGGGAAGACCGTTGCCAAGCCCTTTAGCAGAAGTAATGATATCCGGGGAAATATCAAAGTGCTGGAATGCGAAGGGCTTGCCTGTTCTGCCGATGCCTGTTTGTATTTCATCAATAATAATCAGGGCTCCGGATTCCCTGCATGCCTCTGTAATGGCAGTCAGGAATTCCTGGCAGGCAGGATGGACTCCTCCTTCTCCTTGAACAATCTCGAGCATCACAGCAGCCGTATTTTTATCCACCATTTTTTTTACTTCTTCACTATTATTAAAAGATATATATTGAAATTCCTTTAACATTGGACCGTATCCTGTCCGCACCTTTTCCTGCCCTGTTGCAGCCATTCCGGCAAACGTCCGGCCGTGAAAGGATCCATGGCATGTGATGATTTTACTTTTACCAGTCGCTTTGCGTGCCAATTTTATTGCAGCTTCATTGGCCTCTGCTCCGCTATTTGCAAAAAAGACGCGATCTAAACCAGACGCTTCCGCCAAGAGTGCGGCTGCTGATTCTTGCTTTGAATGGCGGAACATATTAGAGGTGTGCCAAAAATGATTGAGCTGTTCCTTAACAGCATCCATAACATAGTCGCTGCAGTGTCCCAATCCGGTTACACCAATACCGGAAGTAAAGTCCAGATATTTTTTGCCGTCTGCTGCAGTCAGCCAGGAACCCTTAGCCGTTATGGGCTCTATGTCCCAGTGCTGATAAGTAGGAAATAATGAATTCAATGCAGTACCCTCTTTTCGTTAATAAATTTGGTGCCGGTAAAGGCTCCATTTCTGTAAAAAGCGGTTTGCCCGCTGGCAATCATTACATTTTCAATTCCATTATCCAAAACCGCCAGTGCCGTGTTCACCTTTGGAATCATTCCTCCAGTTACTTCTCCAGACTGAATTAAAGCATGAGCTTCATCACGGTTAAGCTCCTCAATAATTTGGCCATTCTTCATGACTCCAGGTACATCACTTACAAAAATGCAAGTTTCCGCCCTGAGCTCTTTCGCTACTGCACCCGCAGCAAGGTCTGCATTTACATTCAATTTACCCCCGCTTCCGTCAGAGGAAATCGGAGTCAGTACAGGACAATATCCTCTCTCAAACAATAACTGAAGAAGTTCGGTATTGACCTTTTCAACATTGCCGACAGCTCCCAGGCTGCTCTCGTCAATAGGGCTTCCCGTCAGAATGCCTGCATCAGAACCATTTATACCGACTGTCTGTATTCCGCAGCTTTCAAGTTTATGCACCAAACAGCGATTTGATTTGCCTGAGAGCATTAATTCCGCAATATTAAAAACCTCCTCCGAAGTAACTCTTAAGCCATTTTTGAAGGCTGGAACAATGCCGCTTTTTTCAAGCATCAAATTAATATCAGGACCGCCGCCGTGAACAAAGATGATATGATATCCTTCTTTTTGCAGTTCTTTTATACTTTCAAAAAAAGCGCCAGAAAGATTTTCAATAATGCTGCCTCCGCACTTTATCACTAATATAGCCATATACATTCTCCTTTAGGTCCGGTAGCTGGCATTGATTTTTACATAATCATAGGTAAGGTCACAGCCCCATGCCGTTCCCGCTTCATTGCCTTCCTTTAAATGGACGGTAATGGTGATAGAATCTTCTTCCAGGTACTTTTTTGCGGCATCCTCCGAAAATGGATAAGGCTCTCCTTCCTTGAAGACCAGAATATCACCAAATAAAATATCTGCTGTCTCAGGATTGAACTTCAGCCCGCTTCTGCCCATTGCCGCTATAATCCTCCCCCAATTGGCGTCTGCTCCATAAGCTGCCGTTTTTACAAGACTTGAACCCACAATAACCTTTGCCATCTGCTGTGCGGCCTGTTTCGTTTTCATTCCTGAGACGTTTACTTCGATAAGCTTTGTAGCTCCTTCTCCGTCCCGGGCAATCTGCTTTGCAAGATTCTCTGCAACAGCCTTCAGCAGTCCGAGAAATACATCCCATTCTGGGTGTAAGGAAGTAAGCGGCCTGTTCCCGGCAGCACCATTTGCCAATATCAGCACCATATCATTGGTCGATGTATCTCCGTCTACGGTGATTTGGTTAAAGGAAGCATCTGCAGCTTGGCAAAGCGCTGCTTTTAGTTCTGCAGATTCCACGTTTGCATCGGTAGTAATGAAGCCAAGCATTGTTGCCATATTTGGATGTATCATGCCTGATCCTTTTGCGGCGCCGCCCATTGTAATTGTTTTTCCATCAATGACAGCGCGGTAGCTGCAGCTTTTTGTCACTGTGTCTGTTGTTAATATGGCTTCTTCAAAATCCTTGGCCGCCCCGGCATTGGAAGTGGTCTCTATCATGCTGATTCCTTTTTTAATTTTATCCATTTCCAGGTATTCGCCAATTACACCTGTGGAGGCGACTGCAAAATAGCGGGAAGGAAGATTGAATTTACCCGCCATCACTTCTCTTGTTTCATATGCATCCAATAGTCCCTGTTTTCCGGTACATGCATTTGCACAGGCGCTGTTGACAATGATTCCATGAAGCTTCCCTTCTGCATTAATACTGTTCTGTGTAACTTCAAGCGGTGCTGCTCTCACTTCGCTTTGTGTGTAAACCGCTGCACAGCTTGCAGGCAGTTTTGTAAAAATCATGCCGATGTCTTTTTTTGAATACCGCAGACCGGCATGCACGCCTCCTGCTTCAAATCCTATCGGCGATACTATACTTCCATTTGTCATTTGTTCTATGTTTCCAGCCTGCTGCAAGATTTTCATTTTAGCCCTCCGGTTTTGTTTTATGGATATACTGGAATATTCAGCAATCCTGTCTCTTCTTTTAGGCCCATCATAATATTTGCATTTTGGATTGCTTGGCCTGCCGCTCCTTTCACAAGATTATCTATTACAGAAACTATGGTTGCTTTATTTGTCCTTTTATCATATGAAACACCTATATCGCAGAAGTTGCTGCCATACACCTGCTTTGTGCATGGAAATGTTCCATGGTTCTGTATTCGGACAAATGGATTTTTTTCATAGGTGCTTTTATATAATTCAGCTAATTGAGATGCCGAAACTTCTTGTTTTAATGCAATATGCATGGTTGCCATTATGCCTCTTGTCATCGGAATAAGATGAGTATTGAAGGTGATTGGTTTATTTCCGTATGACCAGGATGAAAGCTGCTGCTCGATTTCAGGAATATGCTGATGCTGATTCACTTTATAAATTTTTAAGTTTTCGTTCATCTCGCTGAAATGGCTCATCGCAGTGTGTGCTTTTCCTGCGCCCGATACCCCGGATTTTGCATCAATCACTATGTCACCCGCTGCTAAATTTTCAGTAATTAGCGGGGCAAGGCCCAACAGTGCGGCAGTAGCATAACACCCTGGGTTTGCTATGATTCTCGCATTTTCTATAGATGCTGCATTCCACTCTGAAAGGCCATACACCGCTGCATTAACAAGTTCCTGAGGTGCGGATTTATGTTTATACCATCTTTCATATTCTCCAGGCGTTTTGAGCCTTAAATCACCTGATAAATCAATAATCTTCACATCATAGTTATGTAATGCAGACACAAGCTCTGCTGAAACCCCTGAAGGAGCAGCAACAAAAACCAGCTCTGATGCAGATGCTATTCCGCCAGGATCAAACTCTAGAATATTCATATTTTTATGCATTAAGTGTGCATATTCATCTGTCATAGCCCTGATTCCAGAAGAAGATCCATGCACGGAAACCACCTCTATTCCCGGATGATTATCCAGAATACGGATCAATTCTAAACCGCTGTAGCCTGAAGCTCCAACAATGGATGCCTTCAAGATATCATCTCCACTCCCTGAGCGCGCCGGCTCTTTATTTCTATTATTATATGACTGAATAAAAATTAAATCAATTGTATTTTTATAAATTTTTAGATATTTTTAATTACTCATTCATCCCTTCCCAAAACGAATACAAAGAAAACAGTTTAATAAACTTTGCTGATATCTTGAACTTCTGGTGATCTCACATGCAAAAATGCCGTACTTATTTTGCAGTTTGGAATAAGTGCTGCTTTTGGGTCTTTTGGGTTTGCCTTTGCTAAATGGCCGGTTGATTTCCGCTTTAGGATGCACGGACCATACACTCCAATCAACCCGGTTTAAAAACGTGGGTCGCTTCACAGAACATATTAAAAAACAATTTAAAATAGGCTTTTTCGTAAACTTTATTGCTATGGAACCAAGGGGGTTGATTTCCGTT
>NZ_MLYQ01000042.1:0-34765 GCF_001866725.1 Bacillus sp. MUM 13 | reverse complement strand
TTTATGAAAGAGTATATATCAATTTCAGAAGCGGTTAATAAAACTGATAGTTTTATGGACATACAAAGTTTTAAAAGAGTTTTAGTAAAAGAAGGTATTAATATTGTACCTTTAAAAAGATACTATGAATATCAGTACCTTAAAATAGATGACATAAAAGAATATTTTGAAGACGTACGAATAAATGAAGTTTTGAAACAATTAGGAATAACTACTGTGAATTTCGACAAGGTAATCAAACAATTTGGTATTACAAAAGTATTTAGAGGGTCAAGGATTGGGTCAGTGATAAGTAAGAAGGATTGTGAATTTTTATTAGAATTGCAACAAAACATACTTAATGAATTATCATCTAAAACATACACATGGAATGAAGTACAAGAAGTTTATAAGCAAAAAATAAGTGGTAATAAAAAGCCACACGATGCGATAATGAAAAAGTTTGTATATGGAGTAGAAATTCATCCTATTGCACGAGTAGATAAATATAGGGGCAAGAATACATTATACAAAAAAATGGAATTTGATATTTACATTAGCGAGTTATGGATTGAAAAAGAAATAACAAGATTGTCTGATACTATCACTGACTATAATCTGCTATTCCACGAAACGAGTAAAGTTGATAATATTTGTTTTTCTGTTAATGTACCAATAACGCAGGAGATGTGGTTTCAATTTGTAGATTGGAAACTTAAAAATATGAACGCTAATCAGGAGTCATCTGTCAGCAGAGTAACAACATATAGGAATACAACAAAATTATTAGCTGATATCATAAAGACAAAAGAAATTCATGAGTTCTCGGAGCAAGAATTAAATTTTGGTATATTTAACGACAATTTACCATTTTCTTATCAGAAGGAAATTTATTCTTTCCTTTTCAATATTACAGATTCAGTTGAACAAAAGACAGGTAAAAAGTTATTTGATTTATCAAAGATAAATTTTGATACAAACAAATATGAAAAGCAGAAAAAAAAGGAAAAAGAAATTTATTCTGTTGAGGAATATTTATCTTTATACAATTATGTAAGTGACTATGAAATTCATAAAAAGTTAGCAGTAGAAGATGTTAATAAAGCATTAGAAAACAAAGAGAATTATAAGAAGTATGATTCTACGTGGTTATATGTATTACTACATATGAATAACGGTTGGAGAAATGGTGATGTGGTAAACTTTCCTCGTTTCCATTGTCCTATTTTTGATGAATTGCATTTAGATTATATAGAATCGTTAGAAGACCTGAGATTAACATACGAACAAGCAGAAAAAATCGTAAGATTTTATCAGATGCAATGGTTTGAACACACTAAAAACAAAGAAAAGGCGACTCTCTATTGTTCTAGTTTACTCATTTTGCCAATGGCTTACGCTATTATTATCTGTGAGTTTAGGTGTAGAAGGCTGCATCTTAATGAAGAGCTAAATCTTATTAATTTTTATACCAAAGGAAATAGAGTTTCTACCAATTCTTTTTCTATTTTCTTTAAAGATTATATTAAGGGCTTTAAATTTCAATCGAGAAAAATGAATAGAACTGTTCTAACTTATACAAGTTCAGTAATTGAATCTACTTTAAAAGGCGACCCTATATCAATCGCTCAACATTTAAGAGGCCATGTGAGCAGAGAAACTACTAATACTTATATTCAACTTCCGAAAGAACATTTAGATTTTATATCTGAACAACTTTTCGATACAGGGTATTTTGGATATATATATAAGCAAGTAACTCATTTATTAATAGGGGAATCCTTTACAAACAGGGTTGAACAAACTAGACAATCGATACAACTAAGGGAACTACTTGGAGACGTTGTGAAATTAGAGGATACAACAACTTTTTTAAAGCACTTATCACAAGAGAGAGAAGAGTTAGGTGAATACTTAGGGCAAATACCTCAAGATGAATTAAGAAGCAGATTAACACTAATAAACTTGGGGCTTTCTCCTGCAAAAGAACAAACATATCAATGTTTGTTCGCAAATTGTATTTCTAACCAAATAGAGTGTAGTAAATGTCCTTTTTCAATTCCGCATTTTTATTCACTTAGCATCATTTGTAAGAGAATAAAACGTACTCTTACCAGTTATAAAGCTATTGCAGACAAATCTGATATTCCAATAGGGGAAAAAAGTAAATTGTATAATTTATTGATTATTGATTATACGAGCGTTATGGAAGCTAAACAAAAATTTGGAGAAGAAATTATCGAATTGTTAATTGATAACGAACTAAGTGATTTTATAGAAGAGTTAGAGGAACTGCCAGACCCTGAAACAGACCTACTATACATAGATTGAAGGAGATAGGATAATGGCGACAGCCGAAAACGATATTATGGAGCAACTGATAGATAGTATTGAAGAATACAATTACAGTAGATACAATCTTCAAGATTCAATTGAAGAGGCTATAGAAATTCTTGAAAATGAAACAAATAGAAAAACACTAAGTCAATGTCGTTTTGAAGAAGACAAGTGGTATTTAGAAATACCTTTGAAAGCTAAAAGAAGGTCGATTGATTTTAACGATATTAAAGAAGTGGTTCAATTCAATGTGAATATCAACACAGAAGATTTTATTAACATAGTTAAATGTTGGACTGCATCTTTACTTGAACATGGTTATAATGCAGAAACTATTGGAACTATGGTAAATGAAGGTTTAAGGACTTTTATAATCTTAACAAAAGGATTTACGGAAACTAATGAAGAAGAACTGATAGAGGAAATAGTTAATTTATCAATTTTCAAGCAAAAGAATATTTGTAGTAGCACATTAAATTTCCTCGATTATTGCCCTTATCTTGGCGAAGAATATGCATCGTTATTATACTCAATCAAGCCGAATATTGAAGCTAAAGCAAGGTTACTACCACCATCTAAAGATATACTTATTTTCTCAAAGATTATAGAAGATTATTTTTCAAGAGAACTATCTGAATTAGAGTATAGAAAATGGTTTCCTGTCTGGCTGTGGTGGAACTTAACTACACTGATTCCTTTAAGACCAAGTGAATTTTGTACTATAGAGAGAGATTGTCTTATTAACAATGATGGTAACTTTTATATTAAGTTACCTAGACATAAACAGAGGTTTAATAACAAAAGACAGATTCAGATTATAGATGAAATAAATATTCCGGAAGAATTATACCGAAAGATAGAAGCGTATAAGCAGATAACAAAAACATTTGGTAGAACTGATACTTTGATTTCTTATTTGTCTATAACTAAGTGTGGTAATAAATTAAACCCATACATGTATTCACTTCCCGTTTTTAGAGACCATTTAAACGATTTCTATGAAGAAATAGTTTTTGGTGAATATAAAGTAACGGAAATTACACCATCGGGGGATCAATTGTTTATTACTAAACGATTACTCCCCGGTGATACCAGACATTTGGCTTTCATTAATTTGAATAGACAAGGGTATCATCCTGTTGAAATTGCAAGAATCGGTGGTCATAGTCATTTGCAATCCCAAAATCATTATTTTAATCACGTTCAAAATTTTGTAGACTTGGAGATTTTGGAATTAATTACAAATGTAGATCTGGGCGTTTATAAAAATAAGATAGCGGATTCAGAATCAAAGAATGACCAAATAATCAGCATGTCATTTATTGAAAAATACGTTTTAAGACCATCACATACTGATTTTAAAAGGAAAATGAGAGATGGTTACTGTACCGACCAACACCAGCGGTGTAAGGTTGAAGACTGTTGGGAATGTGATTCGTGGAGAATTTCAGAAGAAGAGTTTAAAGAGAAACAAGATGTATTAGCAAAAAAAATAAAAGATAGTGAATCTAAAATTAATGAAGTAATAGGCAATCTAAAGGATATATACAAGGGGATTTATACTAATGTTGGTAATGATGAATTTTACTCTGCAAATAACCTCGAAATTAGGAAAGAATTAATAAATAAATCTAAGCGAATAGATGATGCAATTAGAAAATATGTTAATCTCGCAAAAGTGAAAGAAAGGATTGAATAGATTGGAGACAAGGGGTAGAAAGCCCTCAATATATCCTCAAAAAGAGATTGATGATATTGTTTATCGCTTTACTCAAGAGGAAAAGGTGGCAGGTTGGATTAAGTATTCGGAAGTCTATCGTTTCGCCAAAAAACTATACGAAAACGAAAAAATTAAGTATAAGTTAAGTGAAGACTATTGGAGAAGAGAAGGTCGTCAAGGAAAAGAAACCATAGATAAAGCAAATAAATTATATGAAACCACGTTTATAAATAAAGAGAGTAAAGATATTGATGTTTATATAGATACCGAAGAATGTGTTAATAAGTTTTTTACTGGAAAAGCTTCAGATAAAAAGAAACTAATACAGGCTCTAAAAATAAATGAAAAGAAAGCAAGGAATTCAAATAAACTTTCGATGAAAATTGAAGATTTAAAACAGGGATTGTTTAATGAAAAGGAGAAAAGTAAGAAATTAGAGGCGTTAGTTGAACAACAACAAAGGATATTGTTTTCATGGTACAATGCCAGTCTTAAATCTGAAGTTCCTTTAATAAATTTAGTAACTACGGGAAAATCGAGACATCCAATGGTCGATTTGTTTTTTGAAACTGCATTTACTAACTCAATAGAAGGATATGAAAAGTTCGAAGAATATAGGGGAATTACTAAATATAATGATGAGATCAATGATAGTAATCAAAATGTAGTTGTTCCTATAAGAAAAAATAGACTTAAACAAATAACTGAGCAGTACGAGAATAAAAAATAGTATACTGTGTCTCGTGATAATAAAGTTGTTTAAATATTAAAGTCTTTTAAACGAAAACGTTAGTTGTTCTATCTTTTCATGAATAACTAATTGTGGAAGTAATGGATGTTTTGAAATGATTTTTATTATGTCAAGAGGCAGTATGGTTAAATATATTCTGTAACTCTGTAACTAAATTTAATTTTAGGAGGTGCGGTAGAATAAAGAAATTAACTATGGGTTGAATTAGATTGGTCTATGGAGGGACAGAATTGAATCTATTAAATCATTTTAAAATTAGTAAAAGGGAAAGTTGTCCTTGTGGTAGTAAAAAAATATATAATGACTGTTGTGAAAATAAAGAAATCTTACCAGCTAAAGTATCAAAAAAACCTCCAGAAGTACAATTAATGGAAATGATGCGAAAGTCTATGAAAAAATGCTGTATGCACCCTGACCAAGATAATTGCAAAGGTGATATTAAGGATGCTCATGCTTTGCAAAATAATAAAATAGTTTCTTTACTGGGAGGTAAAGATCGGCATGTTTACTTATTAGACCCTAAGAAAATTCCTTTGTTAGTTCCTCTTAAAAATGGCAAAAAAGAACTTATCGTTGAAGTAAGTAAAACAAGTGTTAAAAATGCAACAACTCAAACTTGCTTTTGTGACGTACATGATAATAAAGCTTTTTCAGTAATTGAAAAAGGAGCACCTGATTTTGATGAATCAAATGAGGTAATGAAATTTGTCTATGCCTATAAAGCTTTTATCTTTGAATATTATAAACAATGGATGGCTATGGATATTTTTAGAACAAGTTTTGCAAACCGCCCAGAGGTATTTAAAACATTTGAAATGGTAGGAATGTATAGAATGTTACAGCTCAAGATGAATGAATTTGAACCAATAAAAGAACATTTTGATAATGAAATTCTTACAGGGAAACATACTGGTATTAATACTAGTATTATCAAATTGCCCGAACAAATAAAATTTGCAAATTATGCTTATATTGCTCCAGATTACGATATGGATGGTCGAAGAATAAAACATACTGTAAAAGGAGTAATGCATCGGATTGCTGTAACAGTTTTTCCAGAAAAAACACAGTCGTACATTTTATTAAGTTGCTTAGAGAGTGAGAAAGCAATATATCAAAACTTATTTAATCAATTACAAAATTCATCGATAGATAAAATAAAGTTTTATTTGTCAATGTTCTTGCCGCTGTATTCGGAAAACATGGTATTAAGCCCGGACATATGGAATAACTGGGATGAAGAAGCTCAAATTGCTTATACCTTTTATGCCAATCTACAGGGAAATGACGCTATTGTTTATAGTAAAACCATTGGAATGGGTTTACAAAATGCTGCAAAAAGCACTAATTTTGATTATAGTAACAGAGGTAAACTAGATTTATTTGTATGAGAACGTAAGTTGTTGCACTTAAAGCTGGAACAGGGCGTGTGAAAGCCGAAGAAATTGATGCAGCGATTGGGAAGTATATTCACCCATCTTCTTTGCTGTGTACTGATGCTGCTACGAACTATAAAAAGTTCGCTAAAATCAAACAAAAGCAACGAGTGAAAAAAGGGATTTTTCACATCCAACACGTTAATAACTTTCATAGCCGATTAAAGACGTGGATTAGAAGGTTCCAAGGTGTTGCTACAAAGTACCTTGATAATTATCTCTATTGGTTTCGTTGGTTAGAAATAGATAAGCATTTAGCATTTGAAAAACAAGTAGAGCAAATGCTTATTTCAGCTTGCCGAAAATCAACTAACACAACAGTTCAATTACTTAGAACTGCCTAATAAGGGGGCGGCAATATAACGATGCGTGAGTTGCTTTTAGAGATTGATATATTTAGAAATTGGGCTAAAACAGCTGATAAATCCTTTGGCGAATGGGAAACTGAATATCTCCATTGGGACAGAATATATCACTATGTAAACCAACTAATAGAGGGTATTCCTGTTGAAGAATGGAGTTCAGACCTTATAAATGAGTTTCTATATATTTTAGCGAGAGACCACGAATGTGAAAACATTATTGAAACTTTGATAGACAATCCAATCCAACTATTATCCGTTGCCAAACATTCTTTACCTTTCCCAGACCACGATACAAGGTGGCAAATCGCTTACGGACTTGGAGAGATAGATGAAAATAACCAAGAAATACAAACTCTCCTGAACCAATTTTTACTTGATGAATTTGAATATGTAAGAAGAAGAGCTTCATTTGCCTATGAGAAAAAAGGGTTTTAAGAAACCCTTATCCAAAAGCAACAAAGTTTACGAAAACAGCGTACTAGAAAGACCACCCTTTTTGCCTTTGCGGAACTTTTGGGTGGTCTTCTTATTTAACTCAACGCTTGAAGAAGATTTTAAAAGAGGAGAGGAAATAATGAGTAACCATACAACAGACGAAATATTAAGTCGGCAGATTCCTATTGTTCGTGATTTTTTAATACACTATACAACATACAAAAAGTTAATTCGCAATAAACAGCATCTACCAAAATCACCTATTTTTGGAAATATACTATTGATGCACATCTTCTGAAATCTGTAAATTATTGGTGTATGGTATTCGGTGGTAACAATAATAATACTCATTATAAAAAGGTGGATTTAAAGGATGAATATGAATACGTACCATTTATTGATTACCTTTTGACAGCCTTAAAAATGACGTTGGAAGACTATCAAAACTACTGGCAAGAAGTAAAAGATTTCAGAGATAAATTTTCAGCTCATAGAGAAATTATGTTCAATGAACCTGTTCCGAATTTTGAAGTTGCTTATAAGGTTGTACTTTTTTATGTAGCATGGCTTGAAAAATATCTTGTGTTACCATCTTTGGAATTAATGTTGAATGAATATCGTGAAGAATTAAATGAAATGATAGAAAATTTCCATTAAGACTAGTTGAAAAACATTTATTCCATTTAAATTTTTATAAATATTACATACTTAATATGAGGTGATGTTTTTGGAGTTTCACAGTGAATATAGGGTTTGTTTTCCTGATGAGAAAATATTTATTTCAAGAGACCATAATTGGGCATTTTCAGCTTGGGAAGTAGGAAGAATCCGAAACTATATAAAACAAGGTGCTACAGTTGTACATATTGATGCACACTTAGATTATCTTGAACCATTCTGTGAAATTGAAAAAATAAAAACGGAGAACGAGGCAATAAATTTCGGAAGAAATTTAGGTATAGCTGAGTTCATTATTCCTGCACAAAAGAATGGTACTATAGGAAATGTCCTTATGGTGAGTAATGATAGGGTAGACATAGAAGAACAGGCAAGAGTTGAAAGAGCTTATACGCTAAATCATTATGAACATATATATAGAAGAAAGTGGTTCAATGATACAAACGAGCAAAGCGTTATTTTAGACCTTGATTTAGACTTCTTTAACTTCAACTATGACGATTGGGATTGTAATTCAGTTTTATTACCAGAACACTTAATAAGAAGAGAGTTAGAGTATATGAAGAAATATATGTGGGAATGGGATATGGTAACTGTCGCTTTATCCCCTGAATTTTGTGGTGGAGAAGAACAAAGTAAATATTTGTTTGGACTATTCCTTGATGTATTTAATTTGGATATTAAAAAGGCAATTCCTTGGTGAATAAATATATAAAGTCTAATAAATAACCATGAAAAAAATGATTATTTTTAAATAAGAATTTATTTCACCCAATATAACCTGTGTAGAAATTAATATAACCTATGATAGAAAAAGAAAAACTTAATTTCACCCAAATAAATATCTAATATAATATGATGAACCGCAGGCAGGAGAAGGTTCTGTGCCTATTGTTCTTCAGTCCAGCCATCAGGAGGCAGCACTGGTCCGGTTTCATGGAAGGAACGTTCACGGCTGGAACAAGCCGTCTTCAGGAAATTGGAGAGAGGTCCGCTATTTGTACCGCTATAATAAACAGGAGCTTCAGGAATGGGCAAGTAAAATTAAACTCCTGCAAAAGAATAGTAAGGATGTTTACGTGCTGTTCAATAACAATTCCGGCGGAGATGCTGCCGGCAATGCCAAAGAAATGATTGACCTTCTTGGCCTTACGTATATGGGGCTTGCTCCAAAACAGCTTGATTTGTTTTAACGGCAAGCAACTGAAAATAATGAATAGAACGGTTCTCTTTTCTGGAAACAGCCATGGTGGTATGATGGTAGCGTAGGCGGAGTTTTGCACACAGCCATAAAAGACATCTAAACATCGACATTTACTATCTGGCAGGAAATGGGGTAATTCATGTGTCAGAGAATATACATATTTATCATACAAATGATCTTCACAGCCATTTTGAAAACTGGCCCAGGATTGAATCATTTTTGAAGAAAAGAAAACAGCTTCACCATGATGCAGGAGAAGAGTGCCTGATCATGGATATTGGAGACCATGTGGACCGGTGGCATCCTTTCACGGAAGGCACAATGGGGAAGGGAAATGTAGAACTTTTAAATGAGGCAGGCTATCAATATGCCGCCATAGGGAACAACGAAGGTATCACACTTCCTCACAATGACCTGGACTCTTTGTACGAATCCGCTTCCTTTAAGGTGCTGGCTGCCAACATTTACGATAAAAACGGCGATCGGCCATCCTGGGCCAAACCTTATAGCATCCATACAACAAAAATGGGAACGAAAATTGCTTTAATCGGGCTGACAGCCTATTTCCAAAAATTCTATTCTGCATTGGGCTGGGATATCACCGACCCTTATGAGGAGTTAAAAAAACAGCTCGATGAAATAAAAGATAAAGCACATGTCATCGTATTGCTTTCACACCTAGGCATTCATGATGATGAAAGAATTGCAGAAGAGCATCCTGAAATCGACGTCATTTTAGGTGCTCATACCCATCATGTCCTTCATGAAGGGAAAATCATAAAAAATACCCTGCTATGCGGCGGCGGCAAATTCGGCTATTATGTTGGCCAGGCAGACTTGGCTGTTTCCGATGACCGCCGTGTGGTCCGCAAGACAGCACGGCTCTACGATACCAATACTTTGCCTGCCGATCTTTTGGAATCATCATATATTGAAGAAATTAATAAAAAAGGGGAAAGCCTGCTTCAGGAAAAGTGCGTAACACTGCCATATCCTTTAGAAAATAAATGGTTTGAAGCCTCTTCACTTTCGCTGATACTGTGTGAATCATTGAAGGAGTGGACAAAGGCGGATTGTGCTTTTATAAATGCAGGCCTGCTTTTGGACGGACTGCCTGCAGGAGATGTTACAAAAGGCGACATTCACCGGATTTGTCCGCACCCGATCAATCCCTGCATTGCAGAGCTGTCGGGCAGTGAATTGAAAGAAATTCTAATGCAGTCCATGAATGAAGAATGGCCGCATATACAGGTGAAAGGGTTCGGCTTCCGGGGCAAAATGATGGGAATCATGCTTTATGAAGGAATTGAATTCACTTCCCCTAAAGAAATCATGATTAATGGAGAGAAACTGAATCCAGCAGGCAGATACAGGCTGGCGCTTCCTGATATGTTTACGTTTGGTTATTTCTTTCCGCATTTAAAACGAACAGAGCATAAAGAGTATCTTCTGCCTGAATTTATGAGAGATATCCTTGAATGGAAATTGAAAAAAATGTTTCCCTTAACATAAATCATCAGCAATACTGCTTCCTTTCTTCATAAATATAGAAGAAAGGAGTGGATGGAAATGATAAGCATGTCACCAATACTTATTGACGGCAAGACATTCCTGGCCATCACTGTTGAATTGCCAAAGACCACTCTGCTTGCGGTTACTGCAGAAAAGGGATACATTATGTGCGGTGCACTTGATGTGGGGCTGCTCAATAGAAAACTTAAGGGCAGGGGAATTATTGCTGCAAGGGCTGTAGGGGTCAAAACCATTGATGAACTCCTTTCCGCCCCTTTGGAATCCGTCACTGAAGAAGCGGAAAAAATCGGCGTGACAAAAGGAATGACGGGTAGATCTGCTATGCTGAAAATGTTTGATATATAGCGAAATTCCAGCCTGGTCCATTCATGGTACCAGGCTGCTTTTGTCCCTTCCGGCTGCAGCTCTAGCGTTTGTCAGTTTATCCTTTTAATGGGTCTGCCAGCAATTAAGAGAAGGGCCGGGTTTCTCCTTAATCAGGCGCTTGCAGTTCTTTTACAGCAGCTATTACTTCAATAATTTACAAAGCTGCCGATATTAACATTAAAAGGAAAGCTAACATCTTAAAATTTTCCTCTTAGATGATGAATGAACAGGAGCTATAATATGAGGCTGGTGACAATAGACTCGGTTAAGCCTGGGGATAAGCTGGGGAGAAATATTTATAACGATAACGGAAATATCCTGCTGGCAGCCGGGAAGGAGCTGTCAGAAAAGCTGATAAACCGTTTGGTGCAGCTTGATATCCCTTTCGCTTACATAGAAGATGAACAA
Source organism: Bacillus sp. MUM 13 (assembly GCF_001866725.1). Classification (NCBI taxonomy): domain Bacteria; kingdom Bacillati; phylum Bacillota; class Bacilli; order Caryophanales; family Bacillaceae; genus Bacillus; species Bacillus sp. MUM 13. Next base: position 23,553 of record NZ_MLYQ01000042.1, on the reverse strand, counting down.
ACAAAGCATATCAAGCCAGGAACTTCAATCCCTGAACAGCTAAGAAGAGAAGCCGCTGATACAATCAAGAAAATACTTAATGACATAAAGCATGAAAATTCCGTATCTGCCTCATTTATTGTTGAGAAGGCTGTAAGGAAATTCAGCGGGCTAATACGGTCCATTATAGGCGAAATTAAGGGTAATAAAGAATTGCTCTCGCTTTTAGCTGACGTTTATACATATGATAACTATATTTTCACTCATTCACTAAATGTGACTCTATACACCTTGGCAATCGGAATAGAATTAAAGCTGGACCAAAGACAAGCCGAGATCCTGGGTCTCGGTGCTATTTTGCATGATGTCGGAAAAATGCTTGTACCCACTCAGGTGTTAATGAAAGAAGGGCGGCTGACTGAAGAAGAATTCCAAATGATAAAAAAGCACTCAGAATTTGGTTTTCATCTGCTGAAAGGGATTCATACTCTTCCTCTGCTTGTTGCACATTGTGCCTATCAGCATCATGAACGCCTTGATGGATCAGGCTATCCGAGGGGCCTTGTCAGTGATGAAATTCATCAATTTGGGAAAATCATTGCGGTAGCAGATGTGTTTGATGCAGTTACATCAAACCGGGTATACAGGAAGGCAATGCTTCCGCATGAAGGTCTGGAGATTTTATATGCAGGCTCCGGCTCACAATTTGACCCGAATGTCATTGAGGCATTCAGAAAGGCCGTCGCCATTTACCCTACAGGTCTGACAGTTGAATTAAGTGATGGAAGAAAAGGGGTAGTTTCTGCACAGAATATCGGGATGAGCGAAAGGCCAAAGATTTTTATCCTGGAACAAGAAGGCAGGAAGCTTGATAACGCCTATGAAATAAATTTGCAGACAGAAACGTCACTGATGATCGTACAGTGCATGCCGGAATAAAAAAAGCTTAAACCGCGGGAGCACCCCGGGTTTAAGCTTTTTATTTTTTTTCTTCTGTTCCTGGCTGGATGATTGCAGGAGCAGGCATATTTCCGTAATAGTTTGGGACCTTTCCGGGGTAGAGGTAATCTCCAATTTTCACTTCATGCTTGACTTGTGTTTCTGCAGTAAGCGAAGGAATCACGACTTTTACGTTCACAGTAAAATTAATAAAAAGTTCTATGTAGCTGCTGTTTATTCCTGTATCTGTAACCTTGAGCCTTTCTGTTGAATCAACATCACCCACCAGTGACATCTTGACAGGCACTTTGGGACCCAGATTTGCCAAAAGCGCATTTCCGGTCACCACACCCAGAGGTATATAATAAACAATGGATTTAAACTGATCTTTTGTATTTTGGGATTTCGTAAATGGATTTTCTTCATTCAGGCCCAGCTTCTTTTGAATATCCTTTATCGTATCTGCGCGGATGCTGCTGTAATACTTCGGATTAAACCGGATGGTGCCACTTCCGTTTTTATCGTAAAGAACAACTTCCTCTTTATCGAGCTGCTTTAAAATGTTTTTATCAACAGAATCATTGATTACTTCGGAAGCCACTCTTTTAATTTCATTTTTTGCTATGTCCATGATGACGGGTTCAATGGACTTATTTACGATCCAGAGGGAAACCAGGCTGGTACTGGAAAAAAAGATAAAGGTGATTAAAATAACGTATCTGGTCGGCAGCGGCCCATTTGAAAAACCAGGCTTTAGCCGGAATCTTTTTCGGAACATGATACAGCCCCCTTTGTACTATACCTATGCTCACCGCTCTCTGAATCTTCCTGGTATCTGATAAAAGGATAAAAAAGGGGGCACGAGGGCCCCTTTTGAATCAGTACCATATTTATTTTGGCTTAGCCAAATCCCGTCTTTCCCACATTTTTAAATATGGGTAAGGATCGAAGCTCCATTCCAGGTAACCGTTATCCTTGTACATCCCGTAATGCAGATGAGGAGGGAATTTGCCTGATGTGCCTGGAGGGCCATACCCTGAGCTGCCTACTCCCCCGAGAAGCAGGCCTGGTGAAACGACCTGGCCAGCCTTTAAATCTTTGGCAAAGCCATTTAAATGCGCAAAATAGTGGTAGGAATTGTTGATATCCCTGATGCCGATCCGCCATCCTCCATATTTATTCCAGCCTTTCATTTCAATGATCCCGTAGCAGGTGGAGCGGACAGGAAGACCGTAATCAGCAAAAATGTCTGTTCCTTCATGAATACGCCGGCCGCCCCATCCCCTGGCAGAACCCCATGTGCTATGGTAGGTGTAATGGGTGCGGACAGGAACCGGAAATACTTTTTCCTGAAGGTCGATCCTTCCGAAGGTCTTGAAAATTTTGGCGTTTCCCATAATGATCCCGACTGCTTTATCCCGCTTATAATAATTCCAAAGGGCAATCCTTATGTTATCATCATCTGTTCCGTATGATAGCAGCACTCTTGAGAAAGCAAATAGTATATCCTCATCGCTATGGATATCAGCCTTTCCGTCCCCATTTCCATCGGCTCCTAATCCATGAAAGAAATTGATGGTGAGCGGATTGTCATCCACAGCTTTTGGATTCAGCGGCCCGTTCCAGCGTACAGGGTTAATATCTATGCTGATTGAGCCTTTCGCAGGTTCAGGATCTCTTCTTGAATTTCTTAAATTTTGTTCATATTGATCTGCTGCAGCCAAGTAGTACCAAGGTACCTGAAGGGCTGCCTCCATATTTTTATACAATTCCATTCTTCGTTTTGCGGTGTCAGAAGCAGCAGGCGCTGCCTGTGCATGCTCCATTTTGGACAAGGGCATGCCCGTTAAAGTCAGGAATAAAATGATGCATCCTATAAAAATCCTTCTAAAAAGCATCCCCGTTCTCCCTTCTTGATTTCATACTTATAGTTTGCTGAAGTTTTTCTGAAATATTGAAATTAAATACTGGAAATATCCCCTGAAACTTGTCGGAATGATTAATTTTTGATAAAGTTGCATGGTAACAAGTTAAAGATTTCCCAAAAATTTTCTAAGAAATAGATTGGAGCGGATCTTCATGACTACCAAAGAAGAGCACATCCGGAAACCGGAATGGCTTAAAATTAAATTAAATACAAATGAGAACTATACCGGTCTAAAAAAAATGATGCGCGAAAAAAATTTACATACAGTGTGCGAAGAAGCAAAATGCCCCAATATACATGAGTGCTGGGCTGTAAGAAGAACGGCCACTTTCATGATACTTGGTGATATTTGTACAAGGGCATGCCGTTTTTGTGCTGTCAAAACTGGCCTCCCGACTGAACTTGATCTTGCTGAGCCGGAACGCGTAGCGGATTCCGTATTCGCAATGAACCTGAAGCATGCCGTTATCACAGCTGTTGCCCGTGATGATCTAAAGGATGGCGGTTCTGCTGTATTTGCTGAGACAGTAAGAGCAATACGCCGGAAAAACCCATTTACTTCCATTGAGGTCCTTCCTTCAGATATGGGCGGTGTTTACGAAAATATTAAAACTCTTATGGATGCAAAGCCAGATATATTGAACCACAATATTGAAACCGTTCGCAGTTTGTCTGACCGCGTCCGTGCCAGAGCAAAATATGACCGTTCCCTCGAGCTTCTGCAAAGAGCCAAAGATCTGTATCCGGAAATACCGACTAAATCAAGCCTTATGGTTGGTCTTGGAGAAACGAAAGAGGAAATTATTGAAACGATGGACGATCTGCGGGCACATAACGTCGATATCATGACGATTGGGCAATATTTGCAGCCATCAAGAAAGCATTTAAAGGTGATGAAATATTATACGCCTGAAGAATTTGCGGAATTGAAGGAAATTGCTCTTAAAAAAGGATTCAGCCATTGTGAGGCTGGTCCGATGGTCCGTTCATCTTATCATGCTGATGAACAGGTGAATGCAGCTGCAAAGCAAATGCATATAAAAGGCGAAGAAGTGCTTGAAGCGAAATAAACACGAGGGAAAAGTGCCGAAAGCCGGCACTTTTTTTCTTGTGATTTGTCTGCCCGCTGCTCCAGCCTTTAGTTTCTGTTCAATCATTTCATGGACTGATTGGAGGGACTGCTGGATTTATCGCTGTTTTTATTTAGCAGTGAATTCTTTTCGTTCAACATGCGGCCATTTGCATCTTCTCCATCACTTAGCTTTCTTCCCTGAGGAGATTTCAGCATTTGCTGGATAGTTTTATCAATGGCATAATCGATATTTTTGCTTGTGGTATGAAGATTGGCGTAACTTTCTATATCATTTGCTAAAGCATGGTTGTCGCTAACATATATATGAAAATAACGGGGGACAACAGAACTTGCCGTTTTCTTTACCTGATCGGCTGTTTCGAACCGATTTTTGGAATGTGTTCTGTATACAACCAATGCTTCTTGATCAGTCACAAGTGTGGCAACATTGCTTACATCCGGCATTTGGGCACATAATCGTGATATCATATGCGCGAGCTGCTCCCTATCAATGGACGGGGTTTGATGTGCGGTATTCTTGCCGTTTATTTCAGCAGTATTCACCCTCACAAAACCAAAATCGTGGGAGCTGCTGTTCTTCTGGCGCTGATCTTCATCATAATATTTTACTGGTGTGCTTACTTGATCAGGATGGACAGTGTTCCTGGTGTCATTAGGGCTATTGCTCATGCGGCGCCCTTCACCCTGATCATGATTATTGCTGCATGCAGCCAGAGCCAGCATTGACCCCAAGCCTAAAGATATAATAGTCTTTTTCAACGGTAAAACACCCCCTATCAGATAGGATGAACACTTTTCTCTAAAATTCGCTTAGTAATTCATGGGGAATAAGTTATAATTTAAGGAAGCAGCATGCAAGGGAGAGGTGATCACATGATTAGCATCAATAACCTGACATATGAAATAGTGGAAGAGCGCAGTGAAGGCTACAATGAAGAAGCTTTCAAAGCCCGCTACAGTGAAATATTGACCAAATATGATTATATTGTCGGTGACTGGGGCTATGGCCAGCTAAGACTGCGGGGCTTCTTTGATGACCAAAATCAAAAAGCCACCTTCGATACAAAAATAAGCACTCTATCCGAGTATCTTTATGAATACTGTAATTTTGGCTGCCCATACTTTGTGGCAAAGAAAATAAAAAAATAAAAGCGATGGGCCGGAAGCAAAAATTCCGCCCATCGTTTTTTGTTTTTCGTACGGTTATAAAGACGGTTAAACGTCCGCTTTCGCATCCTTAGCAGTTCAGCTGCAGCGGCCAGCCCCTCGAGGTCATAAGCCAAAGCGATTGGGAAGGGAAAACCGCCTTCCAAATAGCTTTGTCTTATGCTTGACGGGTCTAAACGTCCGCTTCCGCATCCTTAGTAGTTCAGCTGCAGCGCCTTGCTTGCTGTGGAAAAGATGCTTTGCTCCAGAAGCCAAAAAGCGGCTTCAGGATCAAAGCCCTATTTCCTTCACAAGCAGGACAGGCGCTTCCTCCTCCTTAGCAGTCCAGCTGCAGCGGCCAGACCCTCGAGGTAATAAGCCAAAGCTATTGGGAAGGGAAAACCGCCTTCCAAATAGCTTCGTCTTATGCTTGACGGGTCTGAACGTCCGCTTCCGCATCCTTGATAGTCCAGCTGCAGCGCCTTGCTTGCTGTGGAAAAGATGCTTTGCTCCAGAAGCCGAAAAGCGGCTTCAAGATCAAAGCCCTATTTCCTTCACAAGCAGGACAGGCGCTTCCGCATCCTTAGTAAGGTTTTTGCTGGTTTGTTTTTGGGTCGTCGTGTGTTGGGTGGGCGCCATCCATTTGGCGCGGTATGCCTTCGTGAAGGGATTTGTTTTCATAGTTAAATGCGCTTTGGTAGCGCTGTCCTTCTTCCCATGGTGTGCTTTTGTTTTCGACAGGTGTGTCTTTTCCGCGTGGTGCACCGTAGGGCCCTTCTGGCAAGTCTTCAGGAATGATGAAGTTTCTTTGTTTTTCAACGTTTGAGAAATCAAAATATTTTTCTTTCTTATCCATATTATCACCTCGTAATGATCGGTAAGCACTCTTTATAGGATATCCAAAGGGTGCACAATCATGAGGGGAGGCTTTAAATGACTTCGTATAAAAAACTCCGCAGCTCTTCTGCTTCTTCATCCGATAAGCGGAAAACATGCTCCAAATATCCTTCTTCCTCTAAATCATCGTGTCCTATGATGGCAAACCGGCTGCTTTGCATGTCCAGTACGAGTTTTTTTCCATAAAACCGGTCGGTCACGACAATGGCCAAATCCATCCTGGACTGGTCTCCCATAAAACTCACAAACCTGGTTTTCGTATCCAGGTAATCGTTGTATAAAAAAAATCGCTCAGTCATTGGATATCTCTCCCTCTCCTGCATCATTATATCCATCATAACAAAAGAAAACAGGGAATGGATGTCGGATTTTGACTGCAAATTCTTGCGGATCTATCTAAAGTCACGGGACAAATGTGCGGGCATTCCATAAAAAATAACAAAAGTCCGCTTTTTTTTAATAATTATGATAATATATAGGTAATATTGTCCACCCAGAAGGGATGTATACTATGAGACAGCCATACGGAACAGGGAAGAAACGACTAGCTGAATGGATGAAAATTTTCTCCTCCCATTCAAAAATCCGCTTTTATCCCCCGCAGTTTATTTTGAGAAATCCCGTTGTCAGCGGTGTCAGGAATGCTTTGGAATCGGGATTTGAAGTTGCGGTCATCGTGTTTACCATTAAGAACCAGCAGCAATTAACCGAAAGCATCGGTTATGAGCGCTACCATACATATAGAGGCTGCAGAAATAAAACCTTTCAAGAAGTGATTTTGGACCTTGTTCCGGAAGAAGAGATTTTGGTGCTTCATGATTATAATACAGATGGAATCACGCTTATGCTCCGGACTGGGGGGGAAAAGCAAAGTCTCCTCGAGATAGATGCCATTACATATACAGTTTTAAGAGAAGCTGAACAGCGGATAAAATACACTTTGCCAGATGTGGATGCGGAATTTAATACAGGGTATATGTTTGTTGAAAAGAAGCATTATTCCGCAGAAGAGGCAATAAGAAAAGCAGAGCAGCAGGCGATAAGCATGGCGGAACGCAAAGTCGAGACGGAGTTTAATCAATTAGTTCAGCAAATGAACAGGATTATTATGCATAAAAACATCCGGCTTATGGCTCAGCCGATTTTTGATGTGGCCACAAGTGAAATAAGAGCGTATGAAGTATTGACAAGGGGTCCTGTCGGGACAGAGCTGGAAAGCCCGTTATCCCTATTTTCTGTTGCTAGGCAAACCAATCATTTGTATGATCTTGAAATGATTGTACTTGAAAAAACACTTCACCAGATTACTGAAAATCAGTCCAGGCAGCAGGTATTCATTAACTTTACTCCCGTGACCATTGGAAATGAAAATTTCGTCTCCGATATGAAAAATATGCTGGGCAAATATCAGGATGTTCATTCTGAAAGGATTGTCATAGAAATTACCGAACGGGATTCAATTGACGATTTAGCCTACTTTGCTAAGAATATTAAGCTGCTCCGCTCACTTGGCTTCAGGGTTGCCGTAGATGACACTGGTGCTGGATATGCTAGTCTGCATACGATAAGCGAGGTTATCCCTGACATCATTAAAATTGATCGTTCGGTCATCCAGGATATAGACAGCAGCACAATTAAAGAGTCTATTTTGAAAGGACTCCTGCTCATTGCGAAGGAAGCCGGATCCCTTGTTGTCGCTGAAGGAATTGAGAGTGCCGCCGAAGCTATGGTATTATCAAGGAATAAGGTTGACCTGGCACAGGGATATTTCTATGCAAAACCTGCCACGATGGAAAAAATCCCTATGTCATCTTAGGCAGAAAGGATCTGGGAAGATGTACTTTGTAGACAGACAGAAAATTGAACAAATCTTAGTGTTTCTTGAACAGCAGATTAAAAGCTTTGAAAGCGATCCGGTTTGGGAGGGTACTCGTTCCGAATTGGCCTTGCAGAGGATTGTACAAGTCTCGATTGACGCGGTACTGGATACAGGAAATGCCCTGATTGATGGCTTTATCATGAGAGATCCCGGCAGCTATGAGGATATTCTCGATATTCTGCAGGATGAAAAAGTGATTACGGAAGGTACAGCTATTCAATTTAAAGAAATGCTGCCGCTTCGCAAAATGCTGATCCAGGATTACCTGAGCACTTCCCATAATGAAATAGCTGACGGATTCACACGCAACTTGGAAGCGTTTAAACAATACCCGGCCGCTGTAAGAGAGTATCTGGCAAATGAACTGGGGCCGGTTTCGGCTTTTAAGAATTAAATTATTATAAGGGACAGGCATATAATTACTGGCTGCTGAGGCTGTAATTAACGTTATGCCTGTCTTTTTCTTGTTTTATCAGAATGTTTCGTGTGAAAATAGAATGCATGGATTTGTCAGCAGAGGAAGAGGCACTATATATAAAGATTTGTTTGCTGCAGCAAATCAGAAGGAGGACATCATTGAAACAGTATAAAGGCTATTTAATTGATTTAGACGGAACGATGTACAGAGGCAGTGAAAAAATAGAAGAAGCCGGGGACTTTATCGATGAGCTGATAAAAAGAGGCATTCCATATTTATTTGTAACCAACAATTCTTCTAGAACCCCTGAACAGGTGGCAGGAAAGCTGCGGGATTTCAGCATTCCGACGGAAGATGATCAGGTTTTCACAACAAGCATGGCCACAGCGAATTACATAGCGGAAAAAAAGAAAAATGCTTCCGTCTATGTGATTGGTGAGGAAGGCATAAAGGCGGCGCTCAAAGAAAAGGGAATGACCTTTGATGATGAAAATCCGGATTTTGTAGTAGTCGGCATCGACAGGGACATTAACTATGAGAAGCTTGCTAAAGCTTGCCTGGCTGTCCGAAAGGGAGCAACCTTTATTTCAACAAATGGCGACATAGCCCTCCCCACGGAAAGAGGATTATTACCTGGAAATGGATCGATTACAGCTGTCATAACTGTTTCTACAGGCGTTCAGCCAATTTTTATCGGCAAGCCTGAATCCATCATCGTAGAACAGGCCCTTAAAGTTCTTGGCGTCCCTAAGGAGGATACAATTATGGTTGGGGACAACTATGATACAGACATTCTTGCAGGCATCAATGCGGGGATGGATACATTGCTTGTGCATACTGGCGTAACGACCAGAGAATTGCTTAGGGGCTACAACGAAATGCCTACACATGCCATCGATTCCCTTGATTTCTGGAAATTTGAAGATTGAAAACAAAAACAGGTCTGACCATGCCTATTGGGCTAGTCAGGCCTGTTTTATTGTTTACCTATCTATAAGACTCCGCACCAAAGAACGCCTTCTATTCTTACGCGTCTTATGCTGGTCGAGGGCCCCCAAGGATGGGGGTCACAAAGACGTTGCCACAGGACGCGGAGTTCTTAGTCTTTGTTCCTCTGTTCAAGGCGCTTGCGCTTTAGGTTTCATCCAGCTTCAGCGCCTAGCCTCTCGAGGTCATAAGCCACATCAGAATTGAAGGCAAATAGCGCCTTCTATTCTGATGCGTCTTATGCTGGTCGAGGGCCCCAAAGGATGGGGGTCACAAAGACGTTGCCGCAGGACGCGGAGTTCTTAGTCTTTGTTCCTCTGTTCAAGGCGCTTGCGCTTTAGGTTTCATCCAGCTTCAGCGCCTAGCCTCTCGAGGTCATAAGCCACATCAGAATTGAAGGCAAAAAGCGCCTTCTATTCTGATGCGTCTTATGCTGGTCGAGGCTGACCAAGGCGCTTGCGCTTTTGGTTAGATTTCATTCCTTACGCGGTGTGCGAGTCTGCTGGAGGCTGCTGCTGCTATGGCTCCGACGATATCGTCCAGGTAGGTATGGACCATTCCTGTGCTTTTATCATTTAGATATTTTAGGATACCGGGTTTTAGTTTGTCGATATAGCCGTAGTTGGTGAATCCTATTGAGCCATATACATTTACGATGGAGAAAGCCAGGATTTCATCGACTCCGTACAGGCTTTCATCTGTTCGGATTATTGATTGCAGCGGGTCTTCGAGCAGGTTTTTCTCGGCGAGGACATCCAGCTGGATTCCTGTAAGTATGGCATTTTGCACCTCGCGCTTGGAAAGAACTCTTTCGACATTTTCAATACATTCTTCTATTTGCAGGTTTTCGTGATAATTTGACTGCAGAAACATCACCAGCTCTGCAATATCCTTAATCTTTACGCCCCTCTCATCAAGCCATCTTCTTGCTGTCTGCTCAGAGAGATTGTTTATTTTATCATCCATGCCTCTGCCTCCGGTTTCCTTGTAATTAATGGCCACCGACCCTTTTTGGAATCAATGGACGGTTTTCGAACATTCTGCAAGAAGTATGCAGAAAACAGCTAAGTTATCATATATATAAATTAGAATGTCCATTATTGACCTGTTTACACTTTTACATAAAGGCGGCGATGATTGCGTGATTGAAGATGTGATCTACAGCAATTACAATATTACGGTTGAAAAAGAAGAAGCGGGCAGCAGATTTCCCTCTTTTTATTCCGGTAATGTGATATATAGTATTATTCCTCTTGAAGAATTGGAACCAGAGGAGCTGGAGGAAAGGCAAAAAATGTCTGAGCACCTGCTTCAGCAGGGAGACAGATATGTTTCGGGCTTTGTCGCTTCGAATCACGGCAGCTATATATCAGATGCGGACGGTGCCATGTTTGTTCTCTTGGCTAATCCTGTACTCGATGAGCCGAGAAGCTACAGGCTTGGGAGAAAGCTTGCCAAGTTCCATCACAGGGCAAGGACCATCAGCTATCCTATAAAAAAATGCTCAAGAATAGGAAATTGGAGGCAGCTTTGGGAGCAGCGGATTGATCAGCTGGAGAGAATGTGGAATGAAAAATTGATGGCACACCCTCATACAAAATTTGAACAGCTGTTTATCGAGACCTTTCCTTACTACATGTCACTGGGAGAAACGGCCATTCAATATCTTGTGGATACGGAAATTGACGGAAATCCGGAAGAATCAGATGGAGGCACAGTGTGCTATGAGCGATTTTCGGAAGCGACCTGGAGCGGGAAGTATTGTATAAAAAATCCGTTTGACTGGATATTCGACCATGCAAGCCGTGATGCGGGCGAATGGATCCGGGAGCATTATAATGGCAATGTCCATACACATCAGCCCGGAATTTCCCAGTTCATGCAGGATTATCAGAGTGTGCAGCGGCTATCCGGATTTTCATCAAGGCTATTGTATGCCAGGCTTATTTTTCCGCTGCATTATTACGAAACAATCGAAGAATATTATTTGAAGCCCTCTGAATCACGATCCATTGTACTGGAAGAAAAGCTTCAGTTCTATGCAGAATCATCCGGCTATTATGAAGAGTTCCTTTCAGGTTTTTATGAGCTGGCGCATATACCTGCCAGGCATTATAAACTTCCTGAATTAGGCTGGCTTTAAAAGGGAAAATGGTCTCAGGGTAAAACTGGATATTCCTATGTTATGATTAGGCTATAAATGCCATCATGACATGGGAAGGAGAATAATATGGACAAGCCGTATGTATTCATTACAAGGCAAATAGCTCCATCAGCCATTGAACGCCTTAAGGTAAACTTTACGGTGAAGGTATGGGAAAGTGAAGATATTCCAGTTCCCGGAGACATCTTGCGGGAAGAAGCAAAGAAAGCTGATGCACTGCTCACCATGCTGTCTGACCGTGTTGACAGGGAAATGATCAATCAGGCAGAACATCTTTCCGTTATTGCAAACCTTGCTGTTGGCTATGACAACATCGATATTGCGGCTGCGGATGAAAAGGGAATTGCAGTTTGCCATACACCTGATGTTTTAACAGACACAACAGCGGACCTGACTTTTGGACTGCTGCTGGCTTCTGCCCGGAGAATCACAGAAGCTTTTGAAACGGTGAAAGAAGGAAATTGGAAAAGCTGGAGTCCCTTTTTACTGGCCGGAACGGATATTCATCATAAAACAATCGGCCTGGTTGGGATGGGGAAAATCGGGGAAGCGGTGGCCAGAAGGGCATCAGGTTTTGATATGAAAATTCTCTATCATAACCGTAATCGCAAGCCTGCCTCGGAATATGAGCTCGGTGCTGTTTATTGCAGCTTTGATGAACTTATTTCTTCATCGGACTTTGTTGTATGCCTCGCTCCGTTAACAGACGAAACACAAGGAATGTTCAATGCTGAAGCTTTTAAGAAAATGAAAAACACAGCCATCTTCATTAATGTTTCAAGAGGGGCGACAACAAATGAAGAGGATTTATATAATGCCCTGGTACAAGGAGAAATAGCAGGTGCCGGACTCGATGTCTTTCAAAAAGAGCCTATACAGAAATCACATCCGCTTCTTTCCCTTCCTAATGTAGTGGCACTGCCGCATATCGGGAGCGCAAGCAGGGAAACTAGAACAAAGATGATGAACCTTTGCTGCGGAAATATTGAAAGGGTCCTGCGTGGTGAAAGACCACTGGCCCTTGTAAATAAGGGATGGAAGGGCCAATGAAGACCATATCGCACATACAGCTAAGAGGAGGCGCCAAAAAATGAAATCATTGACTGTTTTACTGATCACTTCTCTAATACTCTCTCTTTTTGCTGCACCGGATAGCAGTGCCCAAGAACAGCCAAGCTGTGCAAAAACGAATTTTCAAATTGTGGTTCCGGCTAAGCATGCCATTAAGGTTGCGCGTGACAATCGCTCGAAGACCTTGAAGATGCTTTCAGGAAAACAAAAGATTTCTGCTGTCAGCCGGAATAATAACTGGTATACAGTCTGCATCAGCGGAAAAACGGGTTATACAGAAGCAGCGGGAACATCAGAGGTATTCAGTTCAAAACAGCTTAAGCTGTTCTCAAAAATCGGGAGGAAAAAGGAAGTCCATCAAATTCTTGCTGTCACAGGATCAAAGACTGACTCTGTAAAAGTAAACCTGGAAGCCTATGAAAAGGTTTATGGATCGTGGCGGAGAAGTCTGAAGGTAATGAAAAGTGTCATCGGGTATAATGGATTTGCCGGCAGCAAAAAAGAAGGAGATGGAAAAACTCCTATGGGCACTTTTTCCTTTGGTACAGCATTTGGCAGTTCAGCAAAGCCTGCAGGGGTCACATGGCCCTATAAAAAAACGGGGGCATATGATTATTGGATAGATGATACATCTTCCAGGGACTATAATAAGTGGATCCATTATAAGGGAAATCCCCAAAAGAGATGGCATTCTTTTGAAAGGATGAACCATCCCCTTTATAAATATGGGATAAGCATCAACTATAATACAAACCCAATCATCAAGGGAAAGGGAAGTGCGGTATTTCTGCATGTATGGAGAGGGGAGAACAGCAGGACGGCCGGATGTACAGCAACAGCTGAAAACAATGTCCGCAGCATCTTAAACTGGCTGGACCCAAAACAAAATCCCAGGATATTCTTAGGTACCCCTGATTATCTCGAAAAATTATAAAAGACGGCCTTCACAGCTGGTTTCTATTATTTTTTCGCTCTTTTCCTAAGTTTTTCGTAAACTTTGTTGCTATTGAACAACGGGCTGATTTCCGCTCCAGGATGCTCGCTTTCCACGCAAGCGGTGAGCATCCAGGGGTCTCGCCTCCCGCTAATCTAAGCAGGAGTCTCGCGCCTTACGCTCCAATCAACCCGGTTTAACTACGTGATCGCCTCACAGAACATATAAAAAAACAACCATTTTTAAGAAAAAAGCCTTTCTTAAAGATGGTTGAATTACAAAACAATAGGAAAAATCAGTTAAAGATATATTTTTTTGAAAATGAATAAGTCTTACTCTCCCTGTATGTAAAGCGATTACATCAAGCTGTGATCAAGTTTCAGACTATTGTAAATAATTTGATAAACTTTTATAATGTCTACAAGGAAAAAACGTTTGTATTTATATGGAGTACAGTGAAGAGGGGGAGCCATCGTGAATGCCATTTCGATTGGGTTATTGGGACTTGGAACAGTAGGTTCTGGAGTCGTGAAAATTATTGAAAATCACCAAGACAAGCTTATGCACCAGATTGGCTGTCCAATTTTAATTAAAAAGGTACTAGTAAAGGATATAGAAAAAGAGAGGCTTGTGTCCATTGATGAAAATCTGCTTACTCAGGACCCTTCAGAGATACTTGAGGATCCCCAAATAGATGCAGTCATTGAAGTGATGGGCGGAATAGAGTTAACAAGAGAATATTTATTGAAAGCATTAGCCAATAACAAACATATTGTTACAGCTAATAAAGACCTGATGGCCTTATATGGCCCTGAGCTTTTGGCTGCTGCATCCCGAAATAATTGCGACTTATTTTATGAGGCGAGTGTTGCCGGCGGAATTCCTATTTTAAGAGGCTTAGTCGACGGTTTATCATCAGACCGCATTACTAAGCTTATGGGTATTGTCAATGGAACTACAAACTTCATCCTTACAAAGATGAGCAAAAACGGCAGCGCATATGAAGAAGTATTAAGGGAAGCCCAGGAACTTGGATTTGCTGAAGCAGATCCTTCCTCAGATGTCAGCGGATTGGATGCAGCAAGAAAAATGGCCATATTATCCACACTGGGATTTTCAATGAACATTGATTTAGCTGATGTTAAGGTTCAAGGGATCACTGAAATATCTGAAGAGGATCTGACATACAGCAAAAAACTAGGCTATACCATGAAGCTGATCGGACTTGCTTCTAGAGATGGAGATAAAGTAGAGGTAAGTGTCCAGCCAGCCCTGCTTCCGGAAGGCCATCCGCTGGCAGGAGTGAATAATGAATATAACGCGGTTTATGTGTATGGTGAAGCGGTTGGGGAAACGATGTTTTATGGACCAGGCGCAGGAAGTCTGCCGACTGCGACTGCCATTGTGTCCGACCTTGTGGCTGTGCTTAAGAATTTAAGGCTGGGAGTCAATGGAAAGAGTGCTGTGTCCCCGCAGTTTTCCAAATCACTGAAAAAACCAGATGAAATTTTTGCAAAGTACTTTATCCGGATTCATGTGAAAGATGAAGTCGGGGTGCTTGCCAACATTACACTATTATTTGCCGAACATGGTGTGGGATTTGATAAAATTCTCCAAATGCCTTTAAAAGACAAAGATTACTCGGAAATCGTACTTGTCACGCATACCGCTTCCTTAAGCGATTACGAGAACATTCTCCACAAGCTTGAGAGCTATGAAATGGTAAAAGGAATTGAAAGTACATATCGTGTTGAGGGGGAGAACATCTTATGAGCTGGAGAGGCCTTTTAAAAGAATATGGTGATTATTTGCCGCTTACTGAACATACACCGGAGCTATCTCTTCATGAGGGCAATACCCCTTTGATAAAATGCAGCAGGATTTCAGACGAATGGGATATTGAGCTGTATGTGAAGTATGAAGGTGCAAATCCTACAGGTTCATTTAAGGACAGGGGCATGGTCATGGCTGTTGCCAAAGCGGCAGAGGCAGGAAGCGATGCAATCATATGCGCTTCAACTGGCAATACTTCTGCAGCGGCAGCCGCGTATGCGGCAAGAGCAAATCTGAGATGCATTGTGGTCATCCCTCAAGGGAAAATTGCGATGGGAAAGCTGGCGCAGGCTGTTATGTATGGAGCCGAAATTATTTCGATAAAGGGGAACTTCGATCAGGCGCTGAAGATTGTACGGAATATTAGTGAAACAGCGCCAGTTACTTTAGTCAATTCTGTTAATCCATACCGGATTGAAGGACAAAAAACCGCTGCCTTTGAAATCTGCGACGCTTTGGGGAGTGCACCTGAGATCCTGGCTCTCCCAGTCGGGAACGCGGGCAATATTACGGCATACTGGAAGGGATTTAAAGAATATCATAATAGGAAAGCGACAGGGCTTCCTGTAATCAGGGGATTTGAAGCAGAAGGTGCAGCAGCCATTGTTCATAACCGGATATTCGAAAGTCCGGAAACCATTGCGACGGCAATCCGCATTGGAAACCCTGCAAGCTGGAACTCAGCGGTTGAGGCTGCAAATGAGTCCAAGGGCAAAATTGATGAAGTGTCTGATAAAGAAATTCTGGAGGCTTATCATTTTCTGGCCAGGAAAGAGGGCATATTCGCAGAGCCTGCATCTTGCGCATCCATCGCAGGCATTTTCAAGGGATTGAAAAGCGGCGAGATTCAAAAAGGAAGCAAGATTGTGGCTGTCCTCACAGGTAATGGATTGAAGGATCCCAATGCAGCTGTGGAAACAAGTGATATTAAGCCTGCTGCACTCCCGATGGATGAAGAAGTCATTCTAAGACATCTGCAAGGATCTCCTGTTCTATGAAAGCAGGAGAGATGTTTTTGATCCGTGTTCCGGCAAGCACAGCTAATCTTGGGCCGGGCTTTGATTCCATCGGTCTTGCGCTGGGATTGTATCTGGAAGTGAAGGGCTGCCTGTCGGATAAGTGGGAAGTCATTCCGATGAATGAGGAATTATCTGTATTTCCCGCAGATGAAAGTAATTATATAGTTTCAGTTGCCATAAAAACAGCCCGGCACTACGGAAGAGAGCTTCCTCCCTGCAAACTGTTTATTCAGAGCGAGATTCCTCTTGCAAGGGGGCTTGGAAGCAGTGCGTCAGCTATTGTAGCAGGAATTGAATTGGCAAATATCGTATGCGGCCTAAAGCTTTCCCTGCACGAAAAAAACAGGCAGGCCTCTATACTGGAAGGCCACCCTGATAACGCTGGAGCCTCTGTATATGGCGGTCTTGTGGCAGGGTGGCATACGGAGGAGCGGACCGATATCCTTTCGTTTCCGGTGGAAGGAATCAAAGTGGTTGCTGTGATTCCTGATTATGAATTATTAACAGAAGACTCCAGAAATGTTTTGCCGAATACCTTGTCATTCATGGATGCCGTCAGTGCAAGTGCTGCGGCAAATGTGTTATTGGGGGCCATTTTAGCTAAGAAGTGGGAAATTGCCGGGGCCATGATGAAGAGAGACAGATTTCATCAGCCCTGCCGCTCACATCTTGTGCCGCATATGGAGCTGATAGAGAAGGTGGCTGCCAGGGCAGGAGCCATAGGCACAGCTTTAAGCGGGGCAGGGCCAACTGTACTTTGCCTGGTTGAAGATGAGAAGGCTAAAAGCATCCAGGAGATTCTGATTAAGGAATTTCCTGATTTCTGTATCAAGATTATCGAAATCGTAAATGAAGGCAGCCAAACGGCCATTTTAACGGAGGGAAAAGGCCAGATGTATCCAGCATAAGAGTATTGGAAATATGAGAATCCGCTGCTGGAGGAAATTTAGCGGCATGTGCGCGGGAAATAGCCCATAGAAAAAAGCTGACTCAAGAAGAGTCAGCTTTATTTTATAGGATCGTTATTAAAATACTTGTTCAACTTCTAAAACTCCTGGAACTTCCTCCAGCAAAGCACGTTCGATACCGGCTTTAAGGGTAATTGTAGAACTTGGGCAGCTGCCGCATGCACCAAGAAGACGCAATTTAACGATGCCATCCTCTACGTCTACAAGTTCACAGTCGCCGCCATCTCTAAGAAGAAACGGGCGAAGCTTATCCAATACCTCTTGAACCTGAGTTTCCATTGCTTGTTCAGACATTGCAATCGACTCCTTTCCTAATACTTATTATAATATCATCATATGAAAAAATCCAACTGAAACTTCACCTAAAATCTCCTATCTTCTTCAGAGCGGTATCAGTTACAATAGAGATAAAGAGGGGGAGACGTTTATGGAGAAAAAACAAGTTGAAATTCAAATATACGGCGCCGAACAGATTTGTGCAAGCTGTGTGAACCTGCCATCCTCAAAAGACACCTATGAGTGGCTTGAGGCTGCGCTTGCAAGGAAGTTCCCGGAACAGCCATTCACTGTGACATATATTGATATCTTCAATCCCGCAGAAGAAACCAAAATAAAGGCTTTTGCACAAAGGGTCATTGATGAAGATTTGTTTTATCCGGTTGTTTTGATTGAAGATGAAATTATTGCGGAAGGAAATCCCCGCCTGAAATCGATTATCAAAACGATGGAAACCTATGGATACGTCTCTGCTGAATAATTAATGAGACTTACAGCACGGGCGGGGGCTATCAGCTATTTATATGGCGGCAGATCAGGCAGTTATAAAAAAGTCATCTAAAAGAATAGCAAGAGTAGGGGGGACTGCGTGAAATCAGTCCCTTTTTTATTTGCAGACAAAAATAACGGGAGCTTTTGAAAGAAAAATTCTTAAAAATACAGAACACATCGATAGGTTTGAAAGGAATAAAACATGGCTATTTAATACGTGTAAACAATAAAAGGAGGAATGCAAAATGGCAGAAACAAATGTTAATAAAGTAGAAGAGAAATTACAAAACATGGATGGAGATCAAAAGGAACAAATCCTATCTAGCTTCCAGGAATTCAAAGACTATTTAGGAGATAAGGTTTCTAAAGGTGAAAAACTGGGTTTGAATGAAGAGCAGCTTGCTAAAACAGCTGAAAAAGTGGCGAGCTATCTGGCTAAACATGAAGAGCCGCGCAACCGCGAAGAAAAACTTCTTCAAGAACTTTGGAAGGTCGGCGACAAGGACGAACAGCATAAACTGGCACATCTGCTTGTTAAGTTAGTAGGATAATAAACAGGGGATTTCCCCCGTATCAAGGAGAAAAAGGAAACAACCATGAACAGCAATTTTGAATAGAGATCTCTCTGTATGAAGTTATGATGCAGGGGGACTTTTTTATTTGCGATTGCAGCTAAGAAGAATAATTTTAAGAAACTGTGTTCAAAGGGGTTTCCAGAGCGATGAGAATACCCTTATCTCAGATGATTATTTACAAACCAGGGTTTATTGTACTAAACTGTGATGCGTATAAATCGAATTCTAACTATATAACAATATTTTAAAAAACCATTATTTTTAGAGCAGATAACTTATTTAGAGATACGTACATCAATTTACTTTGCATCAGATGACTTGGGTGTAAATTTGTGTTTGACTTCTCATCTTGCCCAAACCTTTCATAAATTGCTGGCAAGCTTATATTTCCTTCAACAGCATTGAAGTATGTGTGTAGTGAAGTATATAAGGAAAATGGGGAAAATTAAAGCAAAAAAGGTGTAGAGTGAACCCAATGGATTCACTCTAAAAAAATCATATGTTTTTTAGTGGGCGTTCAAGAGTTAATATTTCATCTTCAAGTGAAGAAAACTGTTGTTCAGCAACGTGTTTAGCATCTTGGATAGCCGCATTATAAAAATGGGGAGCAAGTGACTCCTTTACAAAATCTAAGACTCTTTCTGCCGCAAATTCAGTTATCTCTTCATCTCTTTCTAGTGAAAAGAAAGTTTGAATTTCGGAAATCATTAATTGCTGTTGCTCTTTTGAAAGATTTAAAAACAAAAAAACCACTCCTTGAAATATGATATGCCTGTAACTATACATGGGTAAGCAATGAAATCAAAGGCTTTAATATTTCAAAAAAGTATGTACACGGGAAGAAGAAAATTCGCAGTTCATCCCTGCAGAATATAAACTGTTCCGTTTAGGATGATTTAAGATTGTTGAGGAACGGGTGCCTGATAAGGTTCTCTTTTTGTAAATGCCGGGAAATTGAAGCATGTACCGAATATCACGTCACTTATGAAACATAAAAAGTAAACATGAGGGCACATTAAGTGCCCTCATGTTTACTAACGACGATGTTCTACAAGGTCAATTGTACCTAATACAATATGCGCTAAACCAAATCCGAAAACTGTGTTTGCAATCATTTTGTTGGAACCGGATTTTTGCTTCATGGCATAGCCAGCAGCAGTAACTACAGAACCTAAAACCGTTGGGATCATACCTTCACGTATATTCATTAAAGTATCCCTCCACATCGAAGTTAGTAAGGGTTGTTACCCGCTTTTTAGGATGACCATCTGAAATAAAACATATGTACTTACTCAAAATAATTAAGTTTTTCCAAAGCGCTCCTCAAAATCGAAATAGAAACCCCTCATGAATGTAAAAAACCCCTTTTTTAGAAGGGGTTAGTAAAAGTATATAAGGAGCAAAATACTTATCCGTTATGATACTTGTACATCCATAGTATGCCTGATTTTAGGAGACGTGCTACCCTGCCTGTAATGGCACGGTCTGCTACAAGGCCAAATCCGTGTTTTTTGCCAAGTGAGCCCATGACTCCTTTGAGCTTAATGACCGGGAAGCTTTCGGGAAGCGGCTCATTTGCCCATTTTTTCAGCAAAACCTGAACGATTTGTTCAGCTTGTCCTTCAGCTAATTGTGCGCTTGGAGCATGCGGAAGGCTTGCACAGTCACCTACTACAAAGACACTGTCGCTGCCCGGGATGAAATGCTGCGGAGTTAATACAGCCCTTCCTTGACGGTCTTTTTCAATATCCATTTCTCTAATGACCCTGCTTGGCTGAATGCCGGCAGTCCATACAATGACATCGCATGGAATGGCTTCATCATGGTTATAAAGAAGGTTAGGTTCAACGCGCGTAATATTGGAATTATTGACAATTTCAACATCATGCTTTGTAAACCAGCTCTCCACATATTTACTTAAGCGCTCAGGATATGCTGAAAGGATATGTGCACCGCGGTCGAATAGTTTGATGTTTAAATCCGAACGGCTCTCTATCAATTCACTTGCCAATTCCACACCGCTAAGTCCTGCACCAACAATGGCTACTGTTGCTCCTTCGCCAAGATTGTTAAGTGCCTGATATGTTTTTCTTGATTTATGCATGGTTTGAATGCTGTAGGTATGGGTATCTGCTCCAGGCACATTGTGGTATTTATCCTCACAGCCCAGGCCGATGACTAAATCATCATAGTTTAAAGGATCTTTATCCTTTAAGATAACCTGCTTTTCCTCTGTGTTCACGGAAACGATTTCACCGTAAACGATCTTAAGGCGAGGATGCTCAGGAAAGGCCATACGGATGTGATGATCTGAGATTGTTCCAGCTGCAAGTGCGTAATATTCTGTTTTTAAGCAATGATATGGATTACGGTCAACAAGTGTTATCGTTACATCTTCAGGAAGCTGTCCTGGCAGTAATCTTTGAAGGATTCTCATTCCGCCGTAACCGCCGCCAAGTATGACTAAATTCTTCATCTTGAATTTCCCCTTTGTGTATGATCTTATTGGTTAGATCGTTAAGTGCTCAGCCGTCAGCTGCCATTATGCAGCATTCAAAAAAATCCCCCTGATCCCTTTGTTCTATGCTGTTCGTTTTGTTTTTGCAGTAAAGTAAAACTTCTGTCAGCGGAGGCATTCAGCCTCCCGCTGGCAGCAAGGCCTACCATTCGGGATTTTACAGAAACTCTTTTCTGCTTCATTGTAATTCCATTTTTTAAGCAGGTTATGATTGCCCGTTACTGCAGGATTATTTGTAAAATATTTTTAAATACCATACAAAAGTATATCGAAATTGTGAAAAAATCACAACTTAATTATAAAAAAAGTATGTTGTTTGATTCTATATTAGTTGACTGGAGTAAAGAAAAAGGGTAGGATATTCTGTTAGTGATAGTGAGGTGGTAGAATGAATCCAATTATCGAGTTTTGTATCAGCAACCTGGCAAGCGGCTCTCAAGAAGCATTAGAGCAATTGGAAAGAGACCCAAACTTTGATATTGTTGAGTATGGGTGCTTAAGCTATTGCGGCAAGTGTGCCAGAAGTTTATTTGCATTGGTGAATGGAGAGCCTGTAACAGGAAACACCACAGAGGAGCTTGTCCGGAATATTTACCAATATCTCGAAGACAATCCAATGTTTTAATAGAGAGTAACAAGTATAAATATCAATCAATTATGGCTTCATTCTGAGTAAGCCGCTTGCGGCTCTGTCAGGGTAATGGCAGGCATTTGAGCTTTTCGGGACAAGTACCATATAAATACAAATTAGGGACAGGCTGAAATGAGCCTGTCCCTTTTTGGCATCTGCCTCAAGATCCGATTAGTTCAGCAGACTGGGATTTCTTATCTTCGCGGATTTCCTGCCAGCGCTCTTTTGCCATTTCCACAATTTTGGGTTCTGTCGTCTGCTTCTGGCGTTCTATCACCATAGAGAAGTACCTGACTGCAGAGGGAAGATCTGAAATTCTTCTTGATAGTTCTCCTGCAAGGTATAAAAGTTTAACTTCTGAGACCTGTGTTCCTTTAAAGTCATCTGTAGAATAGGAATTCATGTATTCCTGGCGTGCTAGTTTCATGAAGCGGATTTCCTGGGCAGAATCCTCTGACAGCCTGAACAGCCAAGCCAGTCTTAAATAAATTCCGGCAATGGTGATATGCTTTTCTTTTTTTAGTACAGCACAATAACTGGCTAGTTTATAAGTTTTAATAGCCTCATAAATAGTTCTTTCGCCCCCGAAATCATGAGGGACCCAGTTTGCGCAAATTTTATCCTCGATGGATTCCCTGGTGGAAGGCGGAAAGTATGGAGAAAAATCTGCAGAATAGGAAAAGCCGCAATTAGGGCAGACGTGAATATTGTATAAGAGGGCATTTTCGCTTTCAGCGCTGTATTGCGGGCAGAAATCAGTATCATAGCTTGAAACTTTAATAAAACGCGAACGGATATTTTTAACGCTGGATTTGTGCTGGCAATATATGCATTCCATCTTACGGTCAAACAACGGCTGTATTCCTTCCATAATTTTCACTCCTTATGTATTTGTATGGTTCAATTGGCATATTTGGCATATAGTATATTATGACTATATTTTTATTATAGCGGATATTTCTTTCGTTGGAAGCAATTCTTTTAACAGCCTAAATGCGGGATAGTTGAGAAGCCATTATCTCCTGGTATATACTGATAAATAGAATATGCCTTACGCAGATTGATAAGGAGGATGACAAATGAGTGAAGTTGTAACAATTACGGAAGCGGCAGCTTTTCAAATAAAAGAAATGATGAAACATAACGGAGAAGAAGGGTCCCTTTTAAGGGTAGCGGTAAAGGGCGGCGGATGCAGCGGATTATCCTATGGAATGGGCTTCGAACAGGAAGCCGGAGAGAATGATCAAAAAGATGAGCAATTCGGCATAGCTGTCCTTGTAGACGGAGAGGATGCCCCCATCTTGAATGGCACTGTCATTGATTATAAACAATCCTTAATGGGCGGCGGGTTTACCATCGAAAACCCGAACGCAATCGCATCTTGCGGCTGCGGATCATCCTTTAAGACAGCAACGAATGCAGGAACTCCGGAGAATTGCTAGATGCTGAACTCTGTTTATCCGGGGCCGCTGATTGAAGTGCAGCCTTAAGAAATCGGCTAGCTGATTGGCGTGGAGGATCGTCTCGTTTTGTGCTTGAATCAGCCTATTTGCTAAAAAAAGAAGTCAAGTCTCTTATTAAAGGGATTTGGCTTTTTTGTTTTGTAATGGAAATGGACGATCCCTAATAGGGCTATGATGAAACTATTTACAATAAAACAGGATAATACGTTTTGATTCTCTTTTTTGGTGAGCATTTTGATTTGGATCGAATCCGATGCAATCTCGCTCGAATGGAAGAGGATTTGGCTTGAATAAGGATTCAAATGAATCGATTTTCCATTTAAAAATAAGGCTCTTTTCTTAAA
>NZ_MLYQ01000041.1:0-50109 GCF_001866725.1 Bacillus sp. MUM 13 | reverse complement strand
AATGCAGTACGTCATTAACAGACAATCCTTACTGGAGTGAGGAGATAAGTTCTCACCCTAAGTAATATTTTCCCCCTTTTAACAACCCCTTATTCATGTGAGTAAGGGGTTGCCTATTTTGCAATCGTTTTAGCAACTGTCTTGAACTAATTCTGCTCTCCAGCAGACTTTCGCTAATTTATCTGCTATTAAGTCTAAAAGTTTCAACTTTTGTACAGTTTACGACTTTTATCCAAAAGTTAGTCTAAAAATATGTTACTTTTGTCTAAAAGATAGTTTAAAATAAGAGTATAAAACATTGTAGACTTTTAGATGAAAAGGGGAACGGTTAGAATGCCATTAATCGGATATGCTAGGGTTTCAACGGTGGGGCAAGATAATGGACTAGAGACACAGAAGCAGTTATTAAATGAAGCAAGTTGCCAAAGAATTTTTTATGAGAAAGTAACAGGTACAAGCACAACTAAACGGAATGAACTAAAAGAAGCTATCGAGTTTTTACAAGCAGGTGACACGCTCATAGTAACTAAGATTGACCGCTTGGCTCGTTCTATCATTGACTTGAATAAAATAGTTTCTGAGTTGACTACAAAAGGTGTGAATGTGAAGTTCTTAAAAGAGAATATCGAGTTTAAGGCAAGTGAAAACAATAACTCTCTTCAAACTTTGCTTTTTAATATCCTAGGTTCATTCGCACAATTTGAGAGGGACATCATTGTTGAACGTACTGGAGAGGGGAGAGAGAGAGCCAAGAGACAAGGGAAGCACATGGGGAGACCGTCACAAAGCAAGAAGGACATAGAGAAGGCTATAAAGCTATATGGTGAAAGGGAGTCAAATGGTTTAAGTGTGAACGATATTGCTAAAATGACAGGCGTACCGAGATCATCTATCTATGCTGAATTGAAAAGGTTGCTACCCCAGCAGAGGGAGAACAAGAATGACGATACTAACACAGTAGTATAAACAATATAAGGTAGCTTAAGGAAAATAAGGATATACACAGTTAAGGAAATTTCAATATAAAAAGTCTAATTTCTCAATTTTAAAAATGAGAAATCAGGCTTTTTCCTAAGGTCCTCTATAACAATTTATGACTAAATACTCTTCAATTCTTAAAAATATTACATTTAAACCAAACACGACTATTATTGTTTGTAAAAGATTGTATAATTATTGGTAGAGAGTGGGAAGTCTCTTCTTTATTTATTAACATAGAGAGGATGTTGTAAATTGAAGTATCATTCAAGTATTCAAGAGTTTTTAAGAACCTATGTGAAGGCAATACAAGACTCAAACGCAGCAATATTTGCTGGAGCGGGTCTCTCACGTCCTGCTGGTTATGTAGACTGGAAAGAGTTATTACGGGAAGTTGCTGAAGATTTACAACTGGATATCGACCAGGAAGCAGATTTAATAGCCCTAGCTCAGTATCATGTTAACGAGTTTAATGGGCGAAGCAAAATAAACCAAATTTTGATTGATGAATTTACTAAAAGTGTAACAACAACTGATAATCATAAAATTTTATCTCAACTTCCTATCGATACATATTGGACAACAAATTACGACCAATTAATTGAATCCAATTTAGATGCGGTAGGTAAGAGGGTAGATAGAAAAATGACACCTGAAAATTTGAGTTATTCAGTACCAGGAAGTGATGCAACAGTTTATAAAATGCATGGAGATAGCAGTTTACCTCATGCTGCAGTTTTAACAAAAGATGATTATGAGGGTTATGATCAAAAAAGGGAATTATTTAGTACGGCCTTACGAGGGGATTTGGTATCTAAAACATTTTTATTTATCGGCTTTAGTTTTGATGATCCTAATTTATCTCAAATTCTAAGTAAGATTAGAATTTTATTGAATGAAAATACCAGAACTCACTATTGCTTTATGAAAAAGGTAAATATAATTGATTATAAAAATAAAGAAGAATTCCTTTATGCGGAGATTAAGCAAGACTTAAAAATTAAAGATTTAAAAAGGTACGGTATTAAGGTTCTGCTAGTTGACGATTATCCTGATGTAACAGAAATTCTGTCGTATATTTCTTCACTTGTAAAAAGAAAAAACGTTTTTGTATCCGGTAGTGCGAGAGATTATGGTGGATGGGGTGAAACGAAGTCATTTGAGTTTAGTACATCATTAAGTAGAGCCCTGATTAAAAACAATAATAATATTGTTTCTGGATTTGGTTTAGGAATAGGAAGTTGTATCATTTCGGGTGCATTAGAAGAACTCTATTCAAGTCAAAATAAGAGGGTAGAAGAAAGGCTCAAGTGTAGACCATTCCCACAAGTCACAACTGGACAACTTTCCAGATCTGAATTATGGACTAAATATCGCAAAGAAATGCTTTCTAATGTTGGTATATCTGTTTTTATATTCGGAAACAAGATCGTTACTGAAACTAAAAAGGTAATTGATGCTAGTGGAATGATAGAAGAATTTGATATTTCTATAGAAAATGGGGCAATTCCTATCCCAGTAGGGGCAACTGGTTTTACATCTAATGCATTATGGCAGAAGGTTATGAAAGATTTTGAGAAGTATGTTGGAATTGAAGAATTAAAACCATTGTATACCGATTTGGGTGATGAAAGTAAGACTCCTGAAGAACTAATTGAAACTCTAATAAAAATCATTAACCGATTAGCGAAGAACTAATGTCTCAATCTATATATAAGTAAGATATAAAGTAAATAACATAAGAATATTATAAAGAAAAAAGTGGGGGAATTCGTTTGGCACGTAAGACTTTTATATCTTATAAATATTCCGAAGCCAAGGATTTAAGAAACAGAATTGTGGAAGCCCTAGGGGATGACGCTAAATATTATCAAGGGGAAAAAAGCGACTCACCCGATATGTCCGATAAAACAACTGATTACATCAAAGATAAATTAAAGGATATGATTTATTCTACTTCTGTTACTATAGTTGTAATCTCTCCAAATATGAAATTAAGTAATTGGATTGATTGGGAAATCGAATATTCACTTAAACAATTAAAACGAAATGATCGCACCTCTGGAACCAATGGTGTTCTAGGAATTGTTATGAAATATAATGGTGGCTATTCTTGGTTAAGACCTTCAGTGAAAAAATCTGATGGACATACCGCTATACAAACAAATAATGAATATCTCTATGATATTATACACAAGAACAGATTTAACCAGGTACTTCCTGAATACACTTGTGATGTATGTAAAAACGTAAGTTCTTTAACAGGTTCATATATTTCTTTGATCAACGAAGAAGATTTTCTTGAAGATCCAAGTAAATATATTGATAATGCATATGATAAAAGTAAAAATACAAGTAACTATAATCTAACCAGAAAAAAATAATGATTATTATAAATCTATTAAGAAGAATCCTTTGGCTTGATCCAAAAGGTTCTTTTTTATTGAAATATGTAAAAACGTTTTTCATTAAAAATTAACCCCATTTATTACTAATTACGTGTTACTCGATAATCTGGCCCGTTTGTAGACAAAATAAAAGCGTTTCTTCAACTAACCTACTCCGTTTTTCAATAAGAAATAAGAGTTTCCTAAGCAACCCCATGTTTACATTTAAAGGGACAAAACTTCCCTCTATTTCTAAACATAGCCCCACCTAGTGCTCAGTAAAACAATTTTATCCGAGCAATTATAAGTATCGGTCATCTGATCCGTGTGAAAAATTCTGAAATATATCAAGGCATCATGATTGTTTTAAACAGATGTCCTAATACATATAAAGCAATATCCCTCACTTAATCCACTTTTAGTTCCATGCTACCTCTACCTTTTCACATTAGATAATTCTATATAACTCAGTTAGAACAATAATCCTTTATATACCTACCAGGGTATAAAAATAGAGTGTTAGTACCCTGAATAAGGTGTTTTACTATACCTTCACGCTCACTAATTATCTATAAAAATATTTCTTCTGTACACCATGGAAGGCAATTGCTACCACTTCTAGATAAAGTTTTAATAAGGTTTGAAATTTTTCAAAAAAGTATCGCAACCAATCCACTACTTGTAGCGACTACTAGAATGTAAGATGACAAAATATAAGGAGGAGATGGATAATGAATAATATATTATCCCGTATGAGAGTACTAATAGCATTAAAGAAAAAGTCTATGAGAAGAAAGGTAGGCATAATCCTGAATTTACCTGAACATTGTAAAGCTTCGGTAGAAGTTACTAAAGAGTATTTAGACTATTTCGGTATCCCTTCAATAGAGGAAGATATTTTACAATATGCAGAGCAGGGCTTGTTAAGTTGTGCTTTACCTATTGAAGATACTACTAAGCATACGGACTACTCTTATTCAGTTGACATAGTGAGCTTGCTTCTTATGGTGAATCATAAAGGATATGATTTTTATGAAGCACGTAAGATTTTGGAGCGATAACTAATTCATTTATGGACTGCTCTAGGTAAATTCTACCTAGGGTAGTAATCCATAGATAGAGCTAAAATGGGAGGAAGAAAGATATGTCAGCAACACTTAATAAGGAATCCAAACAACCATTTGCTAAAATTCCAATGATGGTTTTAGGATGTCCATTTCTTAGTGCTACGGAAAAAGTTGTAATGGAGTTGTTAATCAATCAGTCAAATATCTTTAAAAAAAGTGAATTCTCTATTAAAAAAGAGAGGTTATTATTCTATCTAGATATTAAGAAAAGAGCTTTACTGACTACAGTTAGAGAGAAACTTATACCCAAAGGTCTTATTATTGAATTTACTGAGAATGGTAATAATTTTGATGTTGTACTAGCAGATTTTACAAAAAATCCTCTTGTGTTAGTGACAAGTAAAATCCTAGAATTAATGAAACCTGAGAAAAAACAGTTTACTCCAAATCAGGAGGGTAAGGCATGGGGCATCCTCTCTAGTATAAAGGTGGAGGATATTGGAACAATGATGACTGATAAAGAAACTGAGGGTTTTATAAGGGACTACTTAGAGTCAAAAGGTATTACAATCACTAAACAGATCAAGGATTCTGATACGAAAATAAGCTATATGGAAAAAGATGTTGCAGACTGGTATTTACCTGAACTATGTGACTATTTTTTTGATGAGTATAAAAGAGTGACAGGTGAACCTCATCCAGCACTAAGAAAGGAACAAAAAGAAAACTTTATGCATCGTGTATGGCAGAATTACTCTACTGAATTTGCTAAAAATACAAAAAAACATATAGACTTGTTTTTAGAGCAATATTCTAAGAAGCCTGGACATACTCCTAAAATACAATTATTGGGGAATGGGGAAAACATTTTTCAAATGGATTGTTTCATTAAACATGGGAGATTTCCTAGTGATGGAAACCAAAAATCAAGGAAAGGGGATGTAGTCATTGCTGCTTCTGAACCTGTACTTGGTACTACATTATCTCCTGAGGAGATGTTAGAGCGGATGTTAGAAAGGAGAAAAAATGAGTAAAGTACCTCATGAATCCTGTATATTTTTACATTCGTTAATGCAGAAAACTACATCAAGTAATGCAAGAATACGCATTGCTTAATGTAGTTTTCTGCATTTTAAAATTAGGATAATCCTTAGAGCCATAAAGGATTTGGCTTTCAGCAATAAAAATATTAACTAAGATTTCAACAAAGATATTAACTCTGTAGGTAGACGTTCTTAAAGAGAGAGATTCTTCTTAAACTTAGTAAAGAGAATGTACTTAACTACAAATATAGAAACATTCCGAAACGAGAATATGAAGGTAGTATGGTTTTGGACAAAAATATAAAATACATATAAGGAAGCGTTGGACTTGAATCTGCTCCTCCCTTAGGGTTTTACAGTTCCCTTGTTTCTATCTATGCTGCGCCATAATACACACTTAACAAAAGTGAATGATGTTGGTTCAAACTGTAGAGATTATCACTCTTTACTACACCATTAGTGCGTACATATGTAGTATTTTATAAGAATATGGAGGGAACGAATGTATAGATTTTACCTCGAAAAATGATGGTACCTCTCTGTATGAGGATGGAAGGCTTTGGTACCTCTATTTTGAAGTAGTTGGTCTATAAGAATATTGATATGGAGCTTAAACCAGGAGACATTCAGTAATACTGTTATGTGCTTACAAGGTCTATTTTTATATCAAAAAAGTTTTCTTTGATAAAGAGCTTTTGGGAAAAAGATGAGTGGCACAAAACTAAAATGGAGTTTAAGAATTATAATAGATGATCAAGAGAGTATGCTTCCTATTTAAAGGCTTAATTCATAAAATTATTCACATTTTGAAAGGAAATAACTAGATGGAATTTTTTTTCATTGCCAGCAGTGAAACTCCATATACTTTTATGGAGAATGTACAAGGGGGCAAATTGATGGAACGGATGACTTGGCACTTTCCGAAACCGCTTCATGAAAAGAACAAATTAAATAAACAAGAAGAATAACAACTTTTCTACCTTTTGGCAGAAGAATTTTCTGCGATTCTTGAACGGAAGTAATTACCTTATTGGACTTTATTGGGAAGATATTTTAATATTTATATACAATATCACTAAATGAGGGGGTAAGAGTATGGAAAGTGTTTCTTGGTCTAAAGGAAGGAATTAATGAACATCTAAGATATAAATTAGTTAAGTAATTTCAGAGGAGGGGTCTTGTATTGTCTCAAATGCTAAAAATAGGAGATTGGTTAATAGAAATTAATATTGATAAGACACGGCAGTGGTACAACAAAGATTTAGAGATGTGGGAACTGCCTAGGCTGCAACAATTTTGTTGAAGCCTGTAAATACATAGAGACTCCTGTATTAGAACTATTCAAAAAATTAGGGATTAATCCAGCAAAACCAGCCCATCTTTCTGAATTTCCAACTATTGAAGATGGCATAAGACAATACATTGGGACGCTTTTATTTTGTTGGCAGAGTGGTTGACGATGGAATGAGTACAAACTCTAACCCCAATGTGACGAATAATTTGGAAACCTTGTTTGGTTACTCTTATACTACATTATAGTGAAAATAAGCAGTCACGCAGAGCAGAGATAGACCTGGTACGAAAGCATATAAGGAAACAGTTACCGAAAGCACAGTATATTAGGAAGGATTACCTAAGAAGAAGGTGATGAAAGCCAATTGTTTGTATAATCAATTCTATTTTCATTTATCCAATGATTTTGCGAACTTAATTACTATCATAAAAATAACTGGCAAAGTACCATTGAGTCCGGTAACAGAGAAAATTAAAACTGTAATACATAAAGAGTTTAATAGCAAGGTGGTTTAAATATGGTAGTTAAATGTATTCTTTGTAACAGGGCAAAGGAAGATAAAGATTTTAAGGGTAAAATGATTATTTGTATAGACTGTGAAACAAAAGGTAAACGTTTACATCCTAAAGATTATTTAGTACAACTTGTTTATGAAATAGTAAATAAATGGGGAATTAAAGATGTAGAAACAGACTTGGGAGTGATAGATTTTTCAGAAATATCTGCTTACGAGTTTAAAAAAGCATATACAAAGCCTCAAATACAAGATATATCAGATATACTATTGGAATTAGAAGATGAATTTCTATTTGTTGATGAAGAAGTAAGCCCTTCATCTGAAACGCTTGTGCTCGATCCATTAGAAATAATCGAGAAATATCAAAACGCAGTTTTAGAAAGAGATATCCAAGTTGAAATTAAAGATGAGCCCTGGAGGAAGCATATTCCAAAACACGTGAAATTGAATATGAAAAATTGGAAAAATGCAACGTTAGAGGAAGTCTATGATACCGGCAAAGAATTAATGAGTAAAAGTACTGGCGCAATTCGTAATCAATTATTTGAATTTGTGTGTGATCTGTCTGAATTGGTTTTTGTTGAACAACAAGATGAAGAAGAAACTGAAGATTTATTGACGGGCGATGCTGCTGAAGCAATTATGAATCTAGTGGAAATGATAATTCTTCCACACTTAGAGGTATTAGATAAAATTAAAGAAAATGGCGGTAATGTCAGACTTGCAGATATATGGAATCAGCCGTTTAATGATTCATTGAAAAAAGAGGTAAAAGATAGGGATCATTGGAAATGCGTTATTTGTGAAGACGATAAAGGATTGCACGTTCATCATAGAATTCCAAGGAAATTAGGTGGGGTCAACCATAAGAATAATTTGGTTACCTTGTGTAGTTCCTGTCATCCGGCTATTGAGACTGCAAATGTTCAAAAAGCCTTTAAAAAATGTCTGGCTAATTTTAGAAGAAATAAAAACAAAGGTATAAAAAATAGTCATGCATCTAAGGATAAGACTCTTTTAAAAGACGAAGTTGAAAATATATTAGAGAAGGTTTTATTATCATTGGGGAATAAAGATGAAAATGACCTTGCAAAAGAAATAACAGAAGTAATGGATCGTTTAGAGATTATCTTTTATGAATAATCTCAATTCTATATACTGGAGAAAAAAGAAATTAGTAGAGAAGCACAATATAGTTGGCTCTTTAGTAGACGGTGATAGAGGTTTAGTACTTCGAATAGCAAACATATTAAAAGTGCCTGTTAGTATTATTGATATAGATACAAATGAAATAGATTTAATGTAGAATTGGATAAAAATACGGACTAACAGAGGACAAAAATCAGTCCTCTGTTTATTGTTGTTAACCAGTTTATGAGGTACCTTGTAGGATAATGCTTTAGTTGAAGAAGATGCCTGCAATAAGAACTCATAAATGGGTTCTTTTCTTATGATGAAATATCAACATTAACGTTTAACAGAGCTAAAAATATGAAGATATTAATTATGTTTCAGGATTTTTTATACCAAAAAACCCCAATTTAGTGGTAATATTATCTTTGTTACTGACTCTCTATTTCAAAAAGGAGATACTGAAGCTTGAAAACTTTATTAAAATTGCTATTTTGGTTTGTTATTATATGTTTTCTCATTATGTCCATAGTATTTTCAGTACAATGTCTAATATCTGCGTGGTGGAATTTTGTATTAATAATAATTATCCTTCTAGCCATTTGGTGGTGTAGAAGACGAAAGACAACTAATCAATCGTATCGGCAGGGAGTAATCATAATAATAATTTCGTTGTTAATTCTTGCTTGGTATTTAATTCCATGTATTTATGGACATTACCAAGAAGAAGTATTTAACGATTCTGATACAAAAAGTGTCCATCATGAGGTGGTGGGCACTGACGTTGATAAAGACAAAAAGAAACAATCCGAAGATGAGAAAAGGCAACAAGTAGATAAAGAGAAAGGAAAACAAAATGCAGAAAGGGCTAAACGTGAAAAGGTAGAACAACTTAAGAGAGAAAAAGTGGAGCAAGTAAAGAGAGAGCAGGTGGAACAACTTAAGAGAGAAAAAGAGGAGCAAGTAAAGAGAGAGCAGGCAGAACAACTTAAGAGAGAAAAAGTGGAGCAAGCAAAGAGAGAGCAGGCAGAACAACTTAAGAGAGAAAAAGCGGAACAGGCAAAGAGAGAGCAGGAAGAAAAAGCGAAGAAAGACAAGGAGAAGCAATCGGCTTGTATGAATATCAAGGGCAACATTTCTGATTCAGGAGAAAAAATATATCATGTTCCATCAGGTCGTTTTTATGATATTACAGAACCTGAGGAAACATTTTGTTCTGAAGCGGAAGCTATTTCAGCTGGTTATCGAAAGTCTAAGAGATAGAAAAAGTTTACTTCTATCAGAGGGAGGCTTAGGCCTCTGAAAATTAGGGAGGAAACGATAAGAAGACAATAATGCTCTATAGGAGGGAAGAAGAATTTGAAAAAACTACAAGTTTTTGTATCGTCTACATATTTAGATTTAAAAGATGAAAGGCAAAAAGCAGTTGAAGGTATTCTAAGAGCAGGTCACATACCTGCAGGAATGGAGTTATTTATCCCTGCTAACAAAACGCAATGGGAAATAATAGAAAAATGGATTAAAGAGTCGGATGTACTAATGTTAATACTTGGTGGTAAGTACGGGTCTATAGAGCCTGAAAGTGGAAAAAGTTATACCCAATTAGAATATGAATTTGCACTAGCAAATGATATCCCTGTTTTTGCAGTAGTTTTAAATGATCAGTATTTAGCAAATAAAAAGAGTAAGAACATAGACTTGCGGGTCTATGAACATGAAGTTGAAAGTCCTCATATGGACAAATACAAGTCATTTAAGGACGTTGTTACTTCTAATTTAGTTAGTTTTGTGCAAGACATAAATCAAATTTCAAATGAAGTTACCTTGGCTTTACAAGAATTTATGAGAAATGATGAAACAGAATATCACTTTAAAGGATGGATAAGAGGAGATGTGGTAAAGGAAAGTGGCTCAAAAGTTCAAACATCTCAGAATAACAAACTCTTTGAAATGGATGAAACTTTGTTAAACGGGGTTATTGATACTCTTGAACAAGAAAAATTTATTGACACAATCGAATATATAGCCAGTTATTGTTCGTATAAACTTGAAAGCACCGACAAGATTTACGACTTTGTTTATAATTATTCTCAGCCGACTAAAAGGTTTTTTAATAAGGAGTTACAAGAATTATTTAGTGTGTTGTTAAAGAAACTTGATAAATACACAAGTCATTTAGGTACTAACTTTTTTCCGAAGAATGACAGACAGTACTTATATCCTGAATTAAACATTGACTATCAATGGGTAGGTAAAGAAGGTATGGAACGTTACGATAAACATCTAAAAAATTTATCAAAAATCTCTGGAGAAACTATTGAAGAAATTAGAAACTTTATTTATGACTCAAGAATTGTACTTTATAAATAACAGAACTAATGCCACTCATGTATGTACTATCATCTCAACACACGTTGAATGCGTGTCGCAGTTAGTTTTAAAAATGTAGAGCCAAAATAAACTCCTGACATATAAAACAAACCCTTGACATATTCAAAACAAAGTTCTGATACTCCTGTGGAGAAAGTGTGGATAAAGGTTTGAAAAGAATGCAGGACAAAGAGGGTGGGAACAGGTATCCCATCCTTTTTGTATTCTAAATAGGCATGTCGCTTCAGCACGCAGAAACTGGAACAGGAAAAGGAAATGTCGGATCAGAACGGAGAACGGAGAATTTGGAACAAATTGAGGTATAAGAAGTAACTTATGAACGGAGAACGGTGCAATAAACCAGAGAAACCTGATGTCTAAAGAAAAGGGGTGAGGGGACGGGAGTTACCATGTATGTTTTGCAAATACATAGAAAGCAGTGTTTTTTAAAGCAAAAATCTAAGGTGATTCTGAACTTTGTAGGGGGAAAGGAGGAAGGGAGGGATAATTAAAAAGGCTTTTAATCAATGCGTTTCGATTCTAAACCTCGCTCCTGCAGTAATTTCATAACCCCTCTCTCTTTTACTCTTGGTTCTCCTGCCAAACGGCCGATAGCAAAAACACCGTCAGGAAAATATTTTATCAAAATCCCCAATTTACTTAATTAATTGACTTAAGTTCTGAAGAAATGCAGAAATTTCTTGTGAATACTAATATCCAAAGGCTGAAAGCAATGTACGAGCTGTACGCACCTAAAAACACTGTTCTTAGATAAAAAAGTATGGTCAAGACTAAAGGGAAATCAGGTCAAATGCCAGGTTATCCTTCGGTTTTTTTGCGAATGAAAAAAAAATATAAAAATAGAGCATCGGATACGATGCCCAACCATGTATTTTTCAGTTTTTAAGCTAACACTTTTTTGATTGTAGATTTGTGATTTTTAATGTGCTCTTTGTTGCCTTACTGTTATACATCTTGTCATCAGCTATCTTTATTAACTCAAACAAATCTTTACTATGTTTTGGATATATAGCCGAACCGATTGAAGCGCTAATAGGTATGTTTATTTGATTAGAGAGGTTTTTCAGTTGTTCTTCCAGCCTTTGGAGAATAGTTTGCAAGCCAGCCTCTTCAGTGCAAAGTCCAATAATCAAAAATTCATCACCGCCCCATCGAGCAACAATATCACTTTTTCTTGTTGAACCAATAAGTGTTTCACTAATCTTGGTTAAGACCATATCACCTTTATGATGTCCGTAGGTGTCATTGATAGCTTTGAAATTATCACAATCTATTACTAAAACATATAGTTTACTATTTGTCCGTTCTGCAATAGAAGTAATCTTTTCATAAGTGTTCATTACAAACCTTCTATTGTAAATACCAGTCAGTTCATCTTTCTCTGAATAAAATCTAACTTTATCAAACTGCTTACCAGCCCAATATCCGAATAATATTAAGAACGGATATGAATATAAATCAAGTGGTTCAACTGATTTATCACGAAAATAATAATAAAAAATGTAAACTGAATGTAATAAAAACAAGCCTAAACTCCCCAAAATTCTTCCAGTATATTTCATAGTTATTCACCTTTTTATAGTCTAAAAGTTCTATTAATATAATATCATGTGTTCATGAACAATTGTTATAGCAAAATGGAATTTTTTCCAAGATGGAATTGGAGTATTCCTCCAGTTTTCCTTGTTATTTTGATTTGTCTTTAGCAATAAGGTGAATGGAGGAAAGGGAATTGACGTTAAAGTCCCTACAAAATCTCGGAATGTATAGAAAAAGGTGGGTGAGGAAAATGAAAGCTGATGAAAAATTGATTAAAGGAGACGGAAGAGTTCGATGATGCCTTACCTGACGGAGTCTTTGTGATTCCTCAAAATAAAGTGCCGACAATTGTAGTAAAAAGGATTAGGAAAATGTCATAAGAGTAAGATATCTCAATATTTTGAATTACATTGACTTAAAAAAGACAAACATGTATATTAATGAAATAGAATTAATATTTATGTATAAATATGAAAGAGAAATTGTGTTTGAAGGCAGCAATTGGATTACTGGGAAGCCGGACTCCCCTTTACATTAAAGCAGCTGGGGGATATTACCGTTACTATTGAAGATATGGCGAATATGCCATTTAAGGTAACATCCGAAATGGTGATATCGGCAGTGAGCCACGCTGATAAAATTGGAACTAAAATGATGTTAGTTTATTAATGCTTACATAAATAGGGGGAAATATCCGTGAAAAAGTGGTTAGTTATGTTATGTTCCTTATTGTTGGTATTTGCACTGGCTGCTTGTGGAAAAGAACAATCTTCTGGCAGCACAAAAAATCCGTCGGAGCCATTGAGAGTGACCTTGCCTACCTGGACAGGGTATGGACCGTTATTTTTAGCAAAAGAAAAAGGATTTTTCGAAAAAAATGGCATCGATGTGGACCTTTCCGTTGTAGAAGGACTGGCAGAACGTAAACAAGCGTTAGCCAGCGGGAAAATTGATGGAATGGCCACGGCTCTGGATGTTCAAGTAACATTGGCAGACGCTAAAATTCCAGTCAATGTTGTCTGGGTATTGGATGATTCTCATGGCGGCGATGGAATTCTTGTGAAAAATGGAATTAAAGATATAAAAGACTTAAAGGGGAAAAAAATGGCATTTGAAGTCGGTTCAACTAGCCATATGCTTGCGTTAACCGCATTGAAGAAAGGTGGCTTGACGGAAAAAGACGTGGAAGTTGTCCAAATGTCTGCGGGGGATGCTGGTGCAGCATTTGCTGCCGGCAAAGTGGATGCAGCCGTGACGTGGGAGCCTTGGTTATCAAAAGGGTCACAAGCAAAAGGGAAAATTCTACTGACGACGAAAGATCTACCTGGAATAATTGTCGATACCATAAGCTTTAAGGAAGACATTATAAAAAAACGCCCAGATGATGTGAAAGCATTTGTAAAGGCGATGGGTGAAGCGATGGAATATTGGAAAGAGCATAAAGAGGAAGCGGATGAGATCATGGCAAAAGGTCTTAAAATAGATACAAAAGAATTCGTGGCAACTGAAAAGGGCTTGAAGTTTTATACAAAAGAGGATAACCAACAATTATATGGATCAGAAAGCAGCAAAGGACCCATCTATCAATCAACAGATAATGCGATTAAATTTTACAAAGAGCACAATATCATTAAAACAGAACCGAAAGTGGAAGACATTATAAACCCAAGCTTCCAATAATGGATAACCGTTTCTGTTTTTGTACGTTTTAACCTTGGTGATTAATTTTAGAGCCTGACATTATGACATGGTCTTATTCCTCATATGTCAGGCTTCTTTTAAAAGATTGATAGAATTGGGTGATTTTAATGCTAGCAAAATTGTTTACGCCAAATAAAGAAATACCAAAAAGGCTTTATACCTCAGCAGGATTGGTTACGTTTATTTTATTTTTGGCCATTTGGTCATTCCTAAGCTATGGCGGAATCGTGAATCCCGTATTTTTACCAACGCCGTCGGCAGTACTAGCAACGGCCGTTGAATTAATGTTCCATGGAGATCTCCTTTCCAATATCGGCATTAGTTTTACAAGGGTGTTGTCCGGATTTCTTATTGCCGCCATTATTGGGATCCCGTTAGGAATTTTGATGGGCTCCTTAAAAATCATGGAAGGTGCATTTGAACCTATTATCGGATTTATTCGCTATATGCCGGCTTCAGCCTTTATTCCATTATTAATTTTATGGATAGGTCTTGATGAACCAGAGAAAATGAGCGTTATTTTCCTGGGAACCTTCTTCCAGTTGACCCTCATGATCATGGATGTAACGAAAAATGTCCAAAATGAATTAGTTGAGGTTTCCTATACGTTAGGAGCGAAAAGGGCTCAAGTATTTACAAAAGTGATTCTGCCTGCGTCATTACCTGGAATCGTCGATACGCTTCGCATTACATTCGGGTGGGCCTGGACGTATTTAGTGGTTGCCGAAATTGTCGGGGCATCAAGTGGTTTAGGTTATATGATCATGCAGGCCTCCCGTTTCCTGCAGCCAGATAAAATTATTGTCGGCATAATAACCATCGGTATATTGGGACTCTTGACTGATATGGTTTTTAAAGCCATTTATCGAGCTTCGTTTTCATGGATGAGAAAGGATGGTTTATAATATGGTCACACTTGCAGCGGAAAATATGGAAATAAATACACCTCAAAGGGGTATTCCAAAGTTAGAAATTAAAGATGTCGGGAAAATATTCAAAACAAAAAGCGGTGAGACGACAGCATTGGAAAAAACCACCTTTACGATAAACGAAGGGGAGTTTGTAACCATCTTAGGACCTTCTGGTTGCGGGAAATCGACCGTTCTCCGTATTGTTGCGGGGCTGGAAGAAGCCACTTCTGGACAAGTGCTGCTGGATGGCCAGGTAATCAATGGTCCCGGGCCTGACCGGGGCATGGTGTTTCAATCGTATACATT
Organism: Bacillus sp. MUM 13; assembly: GCF_001866725.1. Classification (NCBI taxonomy): domain Bacteria; kingdom Bacillati; phylum Bacillota; class Bacilli; order Caryophanales; family Bacillaceae; genus Bacillus; species Bacillus sp. MUM 13. The sequence goes on along the minus strand of NZ_MLYQ01000041.1, from coordinate 34,844 downwards.
ATTTCCATGGTTAACCGTGAAGGAAAATATTATTTTCGGTTTGAAATTGAAAGGTGTATCCCAAAAAGAACGAGACGATGTGGCAAGGCATTACCTGCAATTGATTGGATTGGAAGACTTCGGAAAACATTATCCGATACAATTATCAGGCGGCATGAAACAACGTGTGGCCATCGCTCGTGCCTTAGCCAACGATCCCAAGATTCTATTAATGGATGAACCATTTGGTGCATTGGATGCTCAGACAAGGAACATCATGCAGGAAGTGTTGTTAAAGGCATGGGATGAGTCTAAAAAAACGATTCTTTTTATCACTCATGACGTAGATGAATCCATCTTTCTAGCAGATTCCGTTTATTTGATGACCGCAAGGCCTGGGCGTTTAAAGAAAAAAGTTCCTATTTCATTGGAGCGGCCAAGGGAGTTCAGTGTAAAAGGGACTCCGGAATTTGCAAAATATAAAGAGGAACTGTTGTCTCTCATCAGAGAAGAAAGTTTAAAATCAATTTAAGGGTGTTCTGCAAAAGATTTATTATTATCTGAGCAAATGATTTGTCTCTTAAAATAAGAAGTTACCTGCTAAAGTTTGAAAGAATCAATCAAGGTTTGATGGACGGAAAGGTGTATGATCAAAGTGAATGTTGAATCTTTTTTTTCGGAAAACATTAAAGCGGCACTTAAGAATGATCCGCCCGGTGCATGGATGCCAGATTTGCCAGATGATTGCATTCGCTTGAGTTCAGGCTATCCGGACCCTGCTCTCGTTCCCGCTGTGGAGATAAAGGGAGCAGCAGCCAGACTTCTGGATGAGGAGCAGGATTTGCCGCTCCATTATCTCGGAAGCCCGCGAATTGAAAGACTAAAGAAGCAAATCCAGAAAAGATTGGCAGAGCGTGGAATTTGCGTTTTAGAAGAAGAACTTTTGATTACATCAGGCGCATGCCAGGCGATTGATCTTATTGCCCGCATTCTCATTGATGATAAAGCGGTCGTGGCGGTAGAATCTCCCACCTATATGGAGGCTTTGGAGATTTTTCAAAACTATACGAATCAGATTATTAGTATACCAATAGATGAGCAGGGACTCCAAACATCCCGGTTAGAAGAAATGCTGGATGAAAGGAAACGTGCAGGCCTCACCCTGCCGCGTATCCTATATACCATCCCAACCTTTCAAAATCCAACCGGGACGACCATGACAACTGAACGACGGAGGCATTTATTGGAGCTTTCCATCAAGTTTGATTTCCTCATTCTAGAGGATGATGCATATGGAGAATTATCCTTCGGTAACAGTCCGCAGCCAATCAAATCTTTTAATAAAAGCGGACGGGTCCTCCACGTTGGTTCATTATCCAAGATAGTGGCCCCAGGAATGCGGATCGGATGGGTAGCAGGAGCAAGCGAGTTCATTCATGCTTTAGAATGGTTTAAAAAGGATTTAGACCATCCATTTGCTCAAAGTACAATGGCTGTATACTTGGAAAACACCGATCTTGAGAAACGGCTCGGTCTTCTAAAAGATGTGTATCGAGCTAAATGTGCTGCGTTAATCCGCTCGCTGGAACAATTCCTCCCAGAATCCGTTTCCTGGTATGTGCCAGATGGGGGTTATTTTGTATGGGTGAGAATCCCGGGTGCCGATACTTCGCAATTATTATCACAGGCTCTAGCCGAGGGTATTTCGTATGTTCCGGGGAAGTACTTTTTCCTGGATCAAACGGATGGAACCGAGTTTCTCCGTCTCTCGTTCAGTTATGCCGATGAGAAAGAAATAATCGAGGGAATTCGAAGACTGGGACAGCTTATCACAGCTTTTTCTTCATAAATTGTCCTGAAAGAATATAGTTAGTTGGGTTGATCATGGCAGTGATTGAAGCTTAAATCATTCCAAAATGAATATCCCTTTGTTACAGCATCCTTTTTCGATCCAGATCTGGTTTTCGTGAAAACCTCCTTTGGTCAGGGAAGCAAGCAAAAGGATGCGCGTAATCGCTTTAGACGGGGCGTATAAAAAGAGCAGGAGATGTCGCCATAAGTGTTTTCACTTCACTTGCGGGACACCTCCTGCTCTTTATGTTAATTAATATATGGCAGTGCACAGCTGCTCTCTCTACCTCATGAAGGAATTCTAATATACAGTATCAGCGACTATTTTGATTGTACTCCCTAGGGCTATCTAGTAATTATCGCTTTATTTATGTTAGGAATGTCCTGTTTTTAATCAGCGTTTGCTTCATTCCTGCTTTTTCTGGTTTACCAAATGGATTATAATTAATATAAAAGTAAAATATTGGAGTTTAGATAGATGGATACTGAGATTTATTTTGTTAGACACGCTCATTCTGTTTTCTCATTAGATAACGAAGAGACTAGGGAGTTATCTGAAAAAGGTTGGGCAGATGCACATAAGATTACTGACATATTGATAAAAGAGAATATTGAACATATTATTTCTAGTTCTTATGTAAGGGCTAAACAAACAGTAGAAGGTTTATCCAAACGTATACATAAAGAAATTGAAGTTGATTCCCGTTTTAGAGAGAGGGATTTAGCAGCAAGAGATTATCATTTCCAAAGACCAATGGAAGCAATGAAGTATGTGTTTGATAATCCCCACTTTAAATATCCCCATGGTGAATCAAACCATGAAGTTCAGCAGCGTGGTATATATGGTTTAAGAGATGCCGTTTCTAAATATCATGGAAAGAAAGTAGCAATAGGAATACACGGCAATATTATGACGTGTATATTTAATTACTTTGATGAAAAATTTGATTTTGATTTTTGGAACATGACAACCAAACCCGATATCTACAAACTAACAATTGATAAACATTTTAATTTAGTTGGTTTTGAAAGACTGTGGAAAGTAGAGAGCATGAAGTAATATTTTTGTTATAGTGCAAGCATTAGCTACTATTGCATTCCTTTCAGCTTTGAGTTAAATGTAGTTAAATATCTATAATATATAGAAGGAAAAATCAGTATTATACTAGGTAATATGGAGAATATCATGTTAATCCTTTCAATGGGGTGTAATGGGAAATTGCATTGTACCAAGTAGAAAATGTTCAAGGTGAAAGTTTAAAGCAGGGGTCAACCATTTATATAAGAGGGAAATATGGTGAAGAACCTGCAAATTTAATGATAGATGAAAGGGAAAAGGTGGTGATTGGTTTGTGGGACAAAATAAACAAGTTAAAAGGGAAAACACTTTATACTGTTGGGCAACAAAAGCAATTTGAAATTATTGAAGTAAATGATAATAAGTGTGTTATAAAAGTAGGTAGCACAGGCAAGATACGTCCAATAACAAAAAAAGAATTTGAACGAGCAAATATGTTAGGACCTATATCATCTCTCAATACATCTATTTTACGTCAAAAGGGTGCTTCGGAGGTTAACCCAGCATATGTTTTATCAATCCTTCGAGCCATTTAAAATTTTGTTCCGACCTTTTAGACCTTAATGACCAAAAAAAGAATTGGACGGTACATCAGTACTGATGTGCCGTCCAAATGAAAAAGCACTGCAGCCACAGTGGTTTTTTTGAAATCCATTTTACTGAATTTTTTCCGCCAGCTCTAAAATAATTTCTTCTGGGCCGCGAACGCAGCATAATTTATAAGTGTTTTCAAAGTTTTGTAGCTCGCCAATAAGTTCTGCGCCTTTCTTTTTCAATTTGGCGATAACAGCTTCAATATCTTCTACCGCAAATGCAATATGCCGGATTCCCAAGGTGTTCATAAAAGAGGGCTGAATGCCATTTTCATCTGAAGGATTATGGAATTTAACCAGCTCCAGCGTTGTCTCTCCGTCAGGTGTCCCCAGCATGACAACTGTTTCTCTAACACCAGGAAGCCCGACGATTCGTTCTGCCAATTCGCCTTCCATTTCTGTTTCTCCCAGCACATCAAGTCCAAGATCAAGAAAAAATGCTTTAGCTGCTGAGAGATCATTGACGGTTATTCCCACATGATCAATTCTATGGATCTTCATATTCATACCTCCAATGTTTTCGCGGGTGCTTAAATGTTTATTCTCGATGCTATAATGGTTTTCCTCTTTATCCAACCAAAGCGAATCAGGAATGTTCCGGCACAAACTGCTTAATATTCTGCGTGGGAGAGGAGAGATACCTTCCGTCACACCAGGCAAGTTGGCAGTGTGGGTTTTGGCTGGGGATGTTTGGGGCTTTCCTTTAAATCATGGATAAGGAAATGCCAAGGCTTGGCGCAAAAAGTGCTGCTAAGGTATCTGCTTCTTCTCCTTCAAAGGTGATATTAGGTGTAAGCTCGCTTCCTGGTACAATTGCCGAGCGGTGATCTGGAGAGAAATGGGGTTGGCTTAACTCTGCTTTTCCATTTAAAAGGAAAAATTCCAGGGCTCGGCATGTGTAACGATGAATTCTTTGGCAGACCGCAAATCGGCAAGAAACACTGGGATACTGTCCTTTTCATTGCCCGTATAAGTCTAATCTCTCTTTAATGCCCTTCAAAACTTCTTCCGGCACTTCCCTCACTTTGACATCTCTGCCCAGGAAAAGCAGCCAACTGGTGATTTCAGCCACTTCTTCGGAATTTTTCACATCTACAAAAGTCTTTAGTAGAGCTGAGGTCTGGTAAGGGTTTGTATAAGAAATTGAAATTTTTAAAGGATGGTATTTTTTAAACTGGGCAATCGCTTTTGGTCCAAGTTCAAGAACAAGGTTAATTGCTTTTGCCTGCTTGCTTAGTATCTCCAGTATTTTTTTCTTGCTTCCTCCTTTTTTCACCGGATAAAGTTTGACATCGGTGAGGAGATCGACAGGAATGATCTTCTTTTTTTCTTCTTTTAAGTCAAAGCATTCAATCAGCCAAACGCTTTTTTCCCGGTAAAGGTGCAGGAGATAAATCTGATAGGACTTTGTTTCCTTCTCTTCTTGGATGGTAATCAATAAATGACTGTCCTTAAGAAGGGTTTGGATAAGTGTTTCAAGCATGGGATGGGGAAGGTCTGACAGATCGAGCAGGTCGGGATTATGGGGATTGGTCCCTTCAAAAAGCAGAATCTGATTCAAAAGAACAAGGTCTTCCTGCTGGTTTTCTGAAATAAGTCCCAGTAATTTTTCAGTTAAGGACTGACGGCTTTTTAAATAGGGGAGCTGCTGGTTTCTGGTTGCCATAAAGGCAATAAAAAGCGCTTTCACCTCATGATTGGTAAAGCGGACATCGGGCAGGACAGAGTTATGCATGACAAAATAACCCCCATCCCTTCCGGCTTCAGCGACAAGCGGCATGCCCATAGCCTCGATTTCTCTGATATCTCTAATCGCTGTCGAACGGGAGATGTTAAATTCCCGCATGATTTCAGAAATGGTAAAGTGGGCGCGGTTGTTAATATACCGCATGATGACATTGATCCGCTCAACTTTTTTCATTGGCACTCCTAAATAGTATCATTTTTTGACATGATTTAAGGATATGATATATCTATCAAGCGAAGAATTCAACTCATTGAAAAAATGTAGAAAAGAGGTTATAACAATGGCAAATTATACGCTGGAAGAAAAAGAAGGCTTTACCGTAATCGGTCTTGGAACAGAGCTGAAGAGCGACTACACGGACTATGCAGGCATTAACAAGGAAAAGGCAGACTTTTGGCAGGCCGTCAGCAAAGATGGAAGGCTTGATACGTTAAAATCCATGGCCGCAAACGACTTGGTTTTTGCTGTAAACGAAGCGGTCAATAACAAAATGATGCATTACGCCGGCGTCATGACAGAAGAAACAGCACCCGACGAAGCGAGAGTGATTCAATTTCCTAAAGGAGAATATGTAGTGGTGAAAGGGGAAGGGAAGACGGCAGATGATCTGAATAACAAGCTGGCTGCGGTTGCCTTTGGGCAGGTCCTGCCAGAAGCAGCTAATGTGGCCTATGTTGGCGGGCCGAATACTACAGTTGAGATGGAGAAGCGTAACGGCCTAATTGTTGGTGAAATGTGGATTCCTGTTATCAGGAAATCATAAAAAGGAGTGGTGAAAATGTCCTGTATTGTTGATTTTAAAAATGTATCTCTGGCTGGCCTTGAATCTTCGCCTGCAGCAGAAGCCCTTGCCGGTCTGCGCGCGAATGAAGCCCGTTACTTCATGAACAAATACAAACACGAATTTACCGTTGTACCAGCGAGTGAAAGCCAGGAGACACTTGATTATGTGAACATGATTTTAAAGGAAGAACGTGCCATAGAGTTTGCCGCCAAACCGTTGGAAACATCAAGGTTTCAAGTGGAAAATATCCGATTTGCCTACGTTTTTTATGAAGATGGCCTCTCAGTCAACGTTATGTATACGGTTGATAATCCTAAGAAGCGGGCAGTGGGCTTTAAGCTTTCTGAGGGGATGGAGATCCCAAAGGAATTGGAAGGCAGGTTTAAGTTTGCCAGGCAAAAGTCCAAACTCGCTGGAACGATCAGGGGCTCGTTTTTTGTAATTAAAGGAGAGTATTAAGGGAGCGCTTGGTATACTCCTATTCTATAAACTTGATTTAGCAAGAATTTCTATTTTTTTCTGTTCATTCATTGGTAAGGCTCAACTTTAATAACCATGGGTTTTTAAAAAAATCTAAAATTGTATCAGGAGAACATTTTCCCTGCATATTTAGATTTGAAAACATCCTTGACCAATGAATGAACTATACCCCGGTTAGAGGAAAAGTGCCCCTAATCGGGGTTTTTGTGTTTCAATAGATTTAATCAATATAGGCGGAGTGTAATCATGAGTAAGAATATTTTTTAGCCGCCTAGGCACTTTTTAAACTGTCGGTAAACGGGGGCACAATTAGAATGCTAAGCACTTCCATTTTATTAACCAATTGAAAGAGTTATAATTGAAAGGTCGTAATTGCGGTGGAAGGGGAAATAACAATGAAATTATTTGCACTTGATATGGATGGGACTACTTTATCTTCTAAAAATGAAATTAGTTCTGAAAATATAGAAGCTATAAAAAAGGCACAAGGCCTCGGACATAAAGTGATGGTCTTGTCCGGCAGGGCGCCTGAGTCAATCAGCAGCCTATTAGAAAAATATGAGTTAGATCTTCCGATTGGCGGCAGTAATGGAACGGCTGTTTTTGCGGATGGTAAATTGTTAGAGTTAACTTCTTTAACGGATATCCATGATGAAAAAATCACGGAAGAAGTGGAGAGGGAAGCTGTTCCTTTTAAAATTTATACGAATAAAGGAATTTATTTTCATAGTGAATGGACGGCCCGGTTAGATCAGGTTCTATCCTCGGGAGCTGTGCCGCCTGAGCATTTTGAAGATGAGAACTTTGGAAAAATGACTAGAATCCCAGAGGAATCTGAAGGAATGTTTAGTGACATTCAGACCTTATTACAGGATGAGGAATTAAGCATACAGAAGTTTTTTATTTTAGTATTGGATCCGGTTCAGAAAGAACGGTTATTAACTGCGATGAAATCTATTGAAGGCGTCTATGTCACCACTTCTTCTCCTTTTAATATTGAAGTTATGAATATCAACGGCAACAAGGGAAATGGCTTAAAAGTGATGGCGAAGTATTTCAATATACCATTAGAAGAAACGGTTGCTATCGGAGATCAGTACAATGACATTCCGATGTTAAAAGCTGCCGGATTTTCGATTGCGATGGGTAATGCGCAGGAAGACATCAAAAGAGTGAGTGACTATATCACGTTAACCAATGATGAAAACGGGGTTGCCCATGGGATTGAGCTTGTATTAAATTCAATCACAGAAGCGGTCAGCAGCTAAAGGTTAATAAAAAAAAGAAAAGGTATCAGGGCAGCCCCTTGATACCTTTTCTTTTTGGAGATCTGCAAGGAGGAGAAGCGCTCCTCTATATTGAAAAATGGAAAAAACACATCCGCGGGTGCATAAACAAAGTTCGGAATAAATGCTGCAATAGTAAAAATCCGTGTGAAATAGAATAAAGTAAAAATATTACTTTTTTAATGGAATTTGTTACCACTATAATGGTAATATAACTATTGACCCATTTATATAGGATAAGAGCAAATTGACTGAAAGAAGAAGTTACGTGATTAATAATGAAGTTAAAGAGACTATGGGGATAAATGGTCTCTTTTATTATTGATAAATTACCTGAGACCAGATTTAATAATATGGTTCTTGCGAATGGTTTTAAGATACATAGAGAAAATATAAAGTTATAAAGAAGGATAACACCATGATATTTTGTTACGGGTTCATCATTGCAAGTCTTTTATGGACAATAATACTATTCTTTTTTCATAAAACCATGAAAAGAAAGAAAGCAGAGCTTATTTTCAATCATGATAGTTTTGTGCATATTGTTGAAAATACGAACGACTTTATTTACTATGCTCAAGTTTACCCCGAAGTTAAGTTCAAGTATCTTAGTCCCTCTGCAGAAAAATTTTTTGGCAAAGGTTCAATTGCTGGAGCATTAGTTAGTGCTGATGTGGCCTTTATGGATATTCATCCTGATGATTATCCTATTTTAATTAAAAAGGTAAAGGGTGAATTAGATTATAGCAGTGGTATTATTCAGCGATGGAAAGATAGTGAAGGAAGGTACCGCTGGTTTGAAGAATATGCTACACCCATTTATGAAAAGGGGAAACTGGCGGCTCTTCAAGGAGTACTGAGAAATATTGATGAAAGAATGGAATTGCAGGCGGAACTTGAATACAGAATGAATCATGATGCCTTAACAGATTTATTCAATCGGGGCTTTTTCGAAACTCAAATGAGAAAATATGATGAGGAAATCAATTCTCCTGCAGGTCTGATAATATGTGATTTGAACGAATTGAAAACCGTTAATGATTTATATGGACATAAAGAAGGGGATTTTTTAATAAGGACATCGGCAGATATCTTAAAAGAATTTTCCAAGAGTGAACAGATCATTGCTGCAAGGATAGGCGGAGATGAATTTGCCTTGCTAATAGCAGACAAATCCCTGGAAGAGGTCGAAAGCTTGGCAAAGTCGCTGCATAAGAGATTTAATTACTGCTATATTGAATCGATATCCAGAAATATTAAGATGGCTATCGGATATGCATATAGCAATAGTTCAATTAATAAAATGGATTCTCTTTTTATAGAGGCCGACAAGAATATGTATCGAAATAAAAAACAGACAAAGATTTTAGGGTGCTGAAGGATAGGTAAACAAAATCGACTTTGCTTATCTATCCTTTCGTACTTCAGATACCTCATTTACTGCACTGGCTATTAATAATTTAATGTTAATTCCTTGAAATTGGATACCAATTCATCAAATTGGTCTTTCTCCTCAAGAAAAGGAAAGTGATTACTATTTTTAAAAATGTATAATGTTGAATTCTTTAAGTTGTCATTGATTTCTTCAGAAAAAACTAATGGACATTGGACATCATACTTTCCGCAAAAGACAATCGCTGGGGTTGCCACGTTCGATAGTTCACTCCGGATATCATAATTGGGAAGATCTTGGAATGAATAATAATCTAATCTTTTTTGCACAACTTTCCCGCTGCTCGGCTTTGAGAAGTATTCATCCCATCTTTCTGGACTATATAAGGACATACTTGTCCATTCTCTATTAGCTTTTCTCCTCTCTTCAATAGTTGAAGTTGGAGTTTTTAAAATTGAGAAAATCTCCTTTAACCTTCTATTTAATGGAGACCTAGGACAATAAATACTTTCTTCGTGTTCCATATACCGCATTGAAGATGATGCACCTCCAATTAATACCTTTGTAAGAGACCTAGGACGCATTACAGCATAAACTAAACCTAACATTCCTCCAGTTGAATGTCCTGCAAAACTCCATTCTTCATAATGTAATGCATCTTTAATCGCTTCCAAATCTTTGACACTTTCACTCATACTTAGTTCGTGGTCATATGTAATTCGATCCGAGTTGCCAGCATCCTTTAGGTTTATTAGATACACTTTGAAATGCTTGACGAAAGTATCTGCAAAGTTGTTTCCCAATTGATTAAACTCACTATATAAATGGGTAATGCAAAGAGGTTCCCCGGTTCCTTGGGTGAAGAACTCAAATCTTCCTCTAGATGTTTTTACAAATTCCTGTTTCCACATTATTTAGCCACCATATTTCTTAAAGTATTTTTTGCATTTAGGACATTGCTGCCTAAAACGCTGCAGTTTCGCTTTCGTTTGACGATTCATACATACAGCAATATTTGAACAAACATTAAACATCCTCCACCCGTCAAGTCCAATTGCTGCGACATGCCATTAAAAGACCGCATAATAAATCCATTGATGCTTACTATCTCTTTTCTCTTTGAATAATTGCTTTCTACATTTTTTTTCATATTCCTTCCTTTACTTAAACTTCTCCATTAGTAATGAAATTGGCAAGTAGAGTTGCTTCAGCAGACAAATTTACATATGCAGGCAATTGTTTTTGAAAAAAAATTTTTGGTTGTGTTTTTTATTCAGAAGCAGTGATGTATACTTAATTTAGATAAATTGGATATATTTGGGAGATGAGGGCGTGTGGAAATATCAAAGAGTGGAGTTTTACTAAATACAAACTATAAAGACTCATTGATTATTGACAGATATAGTTCTGATTTTAAACGCTGGAGAGAGAAGAAACTTGAGCAGCTAAAAAGTGAAAATAGCGAAGACGCTATTACATGGAACGTTTTTCGAAGTTTTGAGCAGATTGATCCAAAAAGCTGGTTAGCGCTTTTATTTGAAAAATCCTTTCAAAGAGAAATCAATTATAAACTTGAATTTATAGATATTCATTTATGGAAAAGATTAAAACCCGCCATTAATCTTCCTTTACCAGAAGGTCAATCGGAAATTGATATTATTATAGAATCTGAAGAATTTGTTTGGTTTATAGAGGCAAAATACAAGAGTGATATTAGCATGAAAACTACTCATGATACTAAAAGAAACCAAGTAATTCGTAATATTGATGTTGGTTTAGATTATACTAATATTAAATAATAAATATTCTCCTAATGGACTTTCAATTGTTAATGAATATATGAACTCTAATAATAAAATAATGATTGATCTTCCGCATCGTTTCCAGGAACTATCCAAATTGAGAGGAATTAGTATTTTAACGTGGATGGATATTTTTAATATATTTTCTAGGTTGGATAGCTCCACAATTAATGAGTTTGAAAGAGTGGTAGCTAAACAAGCCAGAATATGGCTGGCAAACAAAATTAATTATTATCGAAAGTCTATTCCTAAAAATGGAGCAGTATTAGATGAAACAAGAACGTATCGGTTCTCTCTTTCAAGAGTTTGGGAACCAGATAAAGAAAAGGTTGTTTTTATTTGCTTAAACCCAAGTACAGCTGATGAAAACATAGACGATCCTACATTAATAAGGTGTATAGACTTTGCTAAAAGATGGTCTAATGGAAAATATGGATGGCTAGAAATTGTTAATTTATTTGGATATAGAACTAGTGATTTTAATAATCTTAAAAAAGCTATTGATCCAATTGGTTCAGATAACGACAATTTTATCCTTAACGCAGTAAAGGATGCCAATTTAGTGGTTGCAGCTTGGGGAAAAAAAGGTACTTACCAAAATAGGGCAGAGAAAGTACTAAAATTACTTTCTAATATTAATATACCTGTTTATTGTCTGGATATTTTAAATGGCGGGCAACCAAAGCACCCATTATATGTAAAGGCTATTAATGAACCACGTCCTTATTTCTTAGAAATATATTGAGAAAATGCTGAGTATTTATAGAGTTTGAAGTCATCGACTAACGCGGGTTAGTCATTGCACTTGTCACTTGGACTACTCTGCCAGTTACATCAGTAGACTTACTGATCCTCTAATTGTATAATCCCAGTTAATACTTTAACGGAGATGGAATAGAAGAGATCATTTTAAAAATTAAAAAAAGAGTGGAATTCCTGTTAACCCGGAATTCCACTCTTTTAAATGAAGGTTTAAACTAATTAGTCATGGCTGTTAAATTTATATTCAAATTCAGGTGCTGTCTGTGCAAAGTAACCGCTTCTTACTTGTCCGGCCCAGTTTTGGAGGACTTCCTTCCACTGCACGCTATTGAAAAATTGATCGACGGAAACGGTAGCAGAGAACCAAACTATTGGAGTAAATGGTGCGAGCTGTCCAGTCCAAATTCCGTCTGCTCTATCCTGCATAGGGCGCTCTATAACAAGAAGCAGGGGAAGTCCGCGCTGATAGGCCATGGATGGTTCGATTTGTAAAAGAGGTGAATAAGGTTCACCTTTGTCTGTTGGACCATTTGGAACCAGAAGAGCGGCTGCAAGTCCATAACTTGAATTCACCATGGTCCGGATATTTTCTAGTGTGGTATCGGGATACTGTTCAGTATTAGGAAGCGTTCTGGGGAAAAGGAGGACCTTTTTGATTTCTTTAAACATCCGGATGATAAATTGCTGCTGAATGGTAAAAGGGGGATTCGGTCCGCCCAGGCTAAAAAGGTTTTGATGGCTGAAAAAGACCGGAATTCTAAAGAAAGCTGTTGCTGCATCATTTAAATCCTGCATATCCCTCTGGGCCTGTTCCATTTCTTTACTGCTTACAGGCACTTCGTAAAGTTCTTTTCTATTATATTTATCCCTATAATTATCTGACATGTGTCATCACCTCCATAACAGGGTATTCAAAGAATAATTGGTGTGATTGGACAAATATATGCAAACGAAAGATTTATGAATTTTCTTCCGCATCACACCGGCTGCTTCTCATTTTGTTGCTGTATCTTTGGCTAAAAAGTATATTTTATCGTTGCTTCCTGGAATTAGGGGTATAATTAGAATACATATATTACTAACAGGAGATTGGGACATTGAATAAACAGGATAGTAAGTATAGATGGATTGTTTTTGCTTCAGTATTATTGTCATACTTTTTAATCGTAAGCCAAAGGACTGCGCCCGGGCTGATTTCTGATCAATTGATGAAGGAATTTAGTGTATCGGCATCAATGATTGGTTTGTTTGCAAGCGTTCAGTTTTTTGCCTATTCAGGGTTGCAGATTCCGATTGGAATTTTATCTGACCGTTTTGGTCCCAACTTTTTTCTTATAGGAGGGACACTGATGAACGGCCTTGGAACCCTGCTGTACAGTCTGGCTCCGGATGCGCATGTGCTCCTGATTGCCAGAATGATGGCAGGAGTGGGTGACGCCGCCATTTGGATTAATTTAGTTCTTATATTAAGCCAATGGTTCAGGGCTCAGGAATTTGTCGGTTTGCTGGGCATGGCTGGCATCACAGGCAGCCTCGGATTTTTATTTGCGACCGTCCCGTTTTCAGTGTGGATTTCATCTGCGGGATGGAGACCGCCATTTATGACAACAGGCATCATCCTGATTGTTTGTTCGCTTGTCCTTTATGTGGTCCTCGAGAAGAAACCAAAACAAATGAACTTTTTGTCTCCGGATAAAAAAGTGCATAAGAGGGAAAAAACTGTTTCGATCCTTCGCCGTGTCTTTTTCAGCCGGCAAGCCTGGAGCACGTTTTTCTGCCATTTTGGTGTTGTGGGAACTTATGTAGGATTCATCGGCTCCTGGGCTGTGCCATACGGAATGCATGTTTATGGCATGACAAGGTCCCACGCAAGCCAGCTTATTATGATTGGCCTTGTGGGAGCGATTGTCGGGTCGATTTTGACCAGCTGGATCTCTAAACGGATTGATACGGTGAAACGTCCATATCTTATTATTTATATATTAGTTGTCTTAAGCTGGTCGATGTTCTTAGTGATGGATGGGAAGCCTCCGTTTGTGATGCTCGTTATTCTGTTCTTCATCATTGGCTACGGAAACGGGGCGAGTATGCTGACCTTTGTGGTCGTCCGCCAATCCTTTCCTATAACAGAGGTTGGGGTCATTTCTGGCTTGGCTAATACCGGCGGTTTCACCAGTGCCATTCTTTTGCCGGTCATTTTTGGCAAGGTATTGGACCATTATCATGCCAGTGCAGCGATAACAGGGTATCATTATGGATTTATCATTCCCGTCGTCTTTTCACTTTTTGGTTTGTTAGGAGTCTTGCTTATAAACGAGAAGCAGATAGCAAAAAGGACAGATAAACAGTTATCTTCATGATTTTCGGGCAGGGCAGCAGATCCTTAGGTCATTCGGCTCTGCTAAACGAATTAAAAACATCTGCATAAGGCTGCAGATGTTTTTTTATAGGAGGAATTCAAGATGTTCACAATAGGAGTTACACAAAAACTGCAAAAAGAATTAGCGCTCGACCTCTCAAGCTATGAAGAGAAAGCACAGGGGACTGCTGAAATATGGCATATGAATTTATTCAAAATTGGCAGATACAAAGGAATTGCCCTCGCCCATGATAAAACTCTATATAGTTTAGTGAAAATAGGACTCAAAAAGAAAGACTTTATGAATATTGGAGAAATCATAAGAAATGGTCTCGAAGAAAATATGAAAGCTGATGGCTTTAAAAAAGAAGCCATAAACAGCTTCATGCAAAAGGGAGGAGAAATGGAATTTACTAAAACCCATGACAGAAGCACGATAGGCTGCCTCAATGAGATTATTTACAATGTTGAGCACTTCTATTATCATTCCGGGGGAGATTTATTGAACTTTAATTCAGAAGAAATGAATCATTTTAATAATAGGTTTATTTTTATGAAGCTAAAGGGATATCCGGTTGAATTAATGAAGGAGTATGTAAATCAAGGCTGATAATTAGTCATAAATATGACGAAAAAGGAGAAAAAAATGAAGGAATTACAGGCATTTGCAAAACAGTTTCAGAGAGAGATGGGCTGGGAAATAAATGAGGAAAATTATGAGAAAAGCCGAGCTTCAATTTTAAATAACTATATGCTTTTGACTACAGAGGTAGCTGAGGTTGCAGAAGAACTGAGAAAGGCCTTTAATCAGACAAATGAAAGTATTCATAATGGAATGGCTGAAGAATTGGCCTTTACATTAGCAAGAGAAAGCATTAAAGCTGATTTGGGCAAAGAGCTTGCCGATTGCATGGCGTATATTATGAAGTTGTCTAATTACTTTGAAATAGATTTAGAAACAAGCTTTTACTCCAAAATGGAGGAAGTAAAGGCCAGAAAAAACAAGGATATCAGGCTGAAAATGAGTAAGTGATGATAGAGATGATTCAGATATATGCTTCTGTAAGTTAAAATGGCCTATTTGCTAAGAGCTCTCATTCATTTCATTTTGCAGGGATTTGTGTAAAATGAATGTAATGGAGCATGAGATTTTGCAGGAGGACTCAAAGATGTTAACAATAAAAGAAATTGCAGAAAAGGCACAGGTTTCAAGGACTACTGTTTCACGGGTGCTGAATAGTTCAGGCTATGTAAGTGAGGAAGCGAAGGGCAGGGTTCTGAAAGTCATCGAGGAAACAGGTTATGTTCCAAGTGAAAATGCCAAGTCGCTTCGGACGAAAAGGACGAAGGTCATTGGTGTGATCCTTCCTAAGATCAGCACAGAAACGTCGAGCCGCCTGGTGCGGGGTGTGGACGAGGTATTGGCAGATGAGGGCTATCAAATTCTTTTGGCAAATACAAATCTTGAGCCTGATAAGGAGATTGAGTATGTAAAGCTGCTAAAGAGCAGACATGTGGATGGGATAATTCTTTCGGCGACGAATGTGAATGAAGAGCTGCTGAAGCAAATTCATCAGTTGAAAATCCCCTTTGTTATTGTCGGTCAGCAAATTCCAGGTGTAGCGAATGTGATATTTGATGACTATCAGGCAGCGAAAGATATGGTGCTCCATTTAATCGGTAAAGGGCATGAGAAGATTGCCTTTATTGGTGTGGATGAACGAGATCGTGCTGTTGGCCTTTTTAGGAAAGCAGGCTACCGGGATGCAATGAAGGAAAATGGGTTGTCCATTGAAGAGGGCTGGATACAAAAAGGCATATTTGATGTGGAGTCGGGTTATAAATGTATGAGAAAGCTTATGGAGACTTCGACGAAACCAGCAGCCGTGCTTGCTGTAACAGACAGGCTTGCAATCGGAGCCATGCAATATCTGAAAGAAACTGGACTTTCAGTACCTGGTGATATCGCCATTGCCGGAATGGGGGGCTCAGAGCTTTCGAAGTTCATTACGCCTTCATTATCAACGGTCGATTTCTCTATCGAAGATGCGGGGCGTGAAGCTGCAAAGCTTATTTTAGATAAATTAACCGGAAAAGAATTCGTAGAAACAATTCAGACAATTGAGTATAGACTTCTGGAGCGTGACAGTATATAATGGGTGTGTAATCGATTCCACAATGGAACACTATCGATTACACATTATTTTTTATTAATATGGAATCGATTCCATACCTGTGCATATATTTTAGAGTGCTATTTTTTTAGATTGATATGTAAGCGATTCCTTAGTCTGTGCACTCGTCATTTTTTATCTCCAGCAGCTTAAGGCTGGCTGCAGTCTTATCATTCAAAAACAGGGGTGAAGGAACATGTCTGAAAATCAGCGTATTGCAGAGGAAGTCATTGAAGCGGTCGGCGGCAGGGAGAATATTTCTTCCATTGCCCATTGTGCGACAAGGCTTCGGATTATAGTGAACGATAAGGAAAAGATCGACCAGGAAAAGGTAGAGGGGATTAATAAGGTGAAAGGGGCCTTCTTTAATTCTGGCCAATATCAAATCATTTTTGGCACGGGCACGGTAAATAAGATTTACGAAGAGGTGTCCAATTTGGGTCTCGATACAATGACGGCGTCTGATCAGAAAAAAGAAGCTGTCAAAAGCGGTACAAGGCTTCAGCGCGCAATCCGGACATTTGGCGATGTATTTGTTCCCATTATACCGGTTCTTGTTGCGACAGGTCTCTTCATGGGGCTGCGCGGTTTGGTCATGCAGGAGCAGGTGCTTTCCCTATTTGGGATGAAGCCGGATGATGTTTCACAGAACTTCCTGCTATTTACACAGGTGCTGACTGATACGGCATTTATCTTTCTGCCTGCTCTTGTTGCCTGGTCCACCTTCAGGGTTTTCGGCGGAACACCGATAATCGGCCTGATTCTAGGGCTGATGCTCGTCTCCCCTGCGCTTCCCAATGCCTGGGGAGTAGCCGGAGGCGATGTGAAGCCGATCCACTTCTTTAACTTTATTCCAGTCGTTGGCTATCAGGCCTCTGTACTCCCGGCATTTATTGCGGGTCTTATCGGGGCAAAGCTTGAACGGGCAATCCGGAAGCGTGTGCCAGAATCACTCGACTTGATTATTACCCCATTTTTGACGCTGCTGATGATGATTACGCTATCTCTTTTAATCATCGGTCCGATTTTTCACACGGTTGAACAAGGGATCCTTTCTGCTGCGACTGCTGTTCTTTCCTGGCCATATGGAATTGCCGGCATTTTACTCGGCGGTCTAAACCAGATTATTGTCATCACAGGGGTTCACCATGTGTTCAACATGCTCGAAATTCAGCTTCTGGCAAAATATCACTACAACCAATACAACGCCATTGTCACCTGTGCCGGTGCGGCCCAGGGTGGAGCGGCACTTGCGGTTGCACTGAAAACCAAATCGAAAAAACTCAAAGCCCTGGCTTTTCCATCTGCTTTCTCAGCTTTTCTTGGAATTACAGAACCGGCCCTGTTCGGGGTGAATATCCGGTACGGAAAGCCATTTATCATGGCGCTGATTGGCGGTGCTGCCGGCGGTTTCCTGGCTTCCATACTTGGCCTTAAGGCAACGGGTATGGCAGTTACTGTCATACCCGGGGCCCTGCTTTATCTGAATGGCCAGATCCTGCAGTACATTTTAGTCAACTTGATTGCTATTGCGGTAGCGTTCATTCTTACCTGGATGTTCGGATTCAGCGATAAAGTAAAAAAAGACATTGAACAGTAATTGTTGGGGGCAAGGTTAGTTACTTGCCTTTTCCTATTTAAAAATCTTTCTGGAGGTTCTATTGTGAAAGAAAAAGAAATTCTCCTTTATGAGCAAGCATACGGGGAAGTAAAAAAACATCAAGATAATGTACAAGATGATTACTACCGGCTGAATTACCATCTTATGCCCCCAGTCGGCCTGATGAACGATCCAAATGGGCTGATTCAATTCAATGGCATATATCATGTGTTTTATCAGTGGAATCCCTTTGATACTAAACATGGCGCCAAGTTTTGGGGACATTTTACTTCAAGTGATATGGTTACATGGAAAGAGGAGCCGATTGCTCTGGCACCGGATGAGTGGTATGACAAGAACGGGTGCTACTCCGGAAGTGCGGTGGAGTGGGAGGGAAAGCTATATCTTTTTTATACTGGAAACGTAAAGCGAGAGGATGGAACAAGAGAGACGCATCAATGCATCGCTGTTTCAGAGGATGGCATGGTTTTTGAAAAGCTCGGGCCAATCCTGCATCTTCCTTGCGGCTATACTGCCCACTTTAGAGATCCTAAGGTGTGGAAGCACGAGGACAAATGGTACATGGTCCTTGGTGCGCAGACACTGGAAGAAAAGGGAGCCGCTGTCCTTTTTACATCTGAGAATTTGTTTGATTGGGAGGAATCTGGCCGCATTGCTGGAACAGGAATGAATGAGCTTGGCTACTTCGGTTATATGTGGGAGTGCCCTGATCTGATTAACCTGAATGGCAGGGATATTCTGCTGATTTCACCGCAGGGATTAAAACCAAGCGGGCATTTTTACCATAACCTGTTTCAATCCGGATACTTTTCAGGCAAACTGGATTACAAAAATCATACCTATTTGCATGGTGATTTTACCGAACTTGACCGCGGTTTTGACTTTTATGCCCCCCAGACGTTCATGGATGAAAAGGGAAGAACAATTATGTATGGATGGATGGGAATTACCGATGAAGCAGAAGCCTATCAGCCAACGATTTCTCATCACTGGGTGCATGCCTTAACATTACCGAGAGAATTAGAGTGGCGAAATGGAAAGATCTATCAAAAACCCGTAGAAGAATTGCGAAAACTCAGAAAAAATGAAGCTGTTTGCGAAAAGGTGCAAACAGAGGAAGGAGAGCTTCAGTTAAAGAATGTCAACACTTCGTCGGCTGAGCTACTATTCAGCGGAATAAAAGCAGAAAGCGGAACATACTCAATCACTTTCCGCAATGAAGCTTCCCTTGAGTACGATGCGGATAAGAAGGAACTTAGCCTGCACAGAAGAAGTATGAAAACAAATGACATAGAAACAAGGACCTGCAGTCTTCATTTCATATACAAAATTCATGTTTTTATGGACCACTCTTCACTGGAGATTTTTGTGAATGACGGTGAAGAGGTATTCACAGCACGCTATTTTCCGGTAAAAGAGAATGAAAGCATCGTCTTTAAAGGACATGCGGAGTTTCAATTGACGAAATGGGCGCTATGCTAACCCTTGAAAAGTCTGCAGTGACTATTGCTATTATTTCTGTTTTGTTTTCTGTAAAATGTATGGTAATGACCCTTACATTTTAATGGGTCCATAAACCAGAAAGAGGGGATAATTATGGCTTTATCTTTATCTAAAGGGCAAAAGATTGATTTGACGAAAACAAATCCAGGGCTTACCCGAGTAGTGGTCGGGCTTGGCTGGGATACAAACAGATATGACGGCGGCAATGATTTTGACTTGGACGCAAGTGTATTCCTTTTAAATGCAAATGGAAAATGCGCTTCAGAAGCAGACTTTGTTTTTTATAACCAGCTTGAGGGCGGAAATGGTTCTGTAGTACATACAGGAGATAATCGCACAGGTGAAGGTGAAGGGGACGACGAGCAGATTAAGGTGAACCTTGCAGATGTTCCGGCAAATGTGGAGAAGGTTTCTTTCGTTATCACGATTCATGACGCAGAAGCACGCAGCCAAAACTTCGGGCAAGTTTCCAATGCCTTTTGCCGCATTGTCAACGAAGATACTAATGAAGAAATCATCCGCTATGACCTTGGTGAAGACTTCTCGATTGAAACAGCTATCATTGTTGGAGAGCTGTACCGCCATAACGGGGAATGGAAGTTTTCTGCAGTCGGTTCTGGCTACCAGGGCGGATTGGGGCGTATTGCTACAGACTTTGGCCTGCAGGTTTGATTATTTAGAGCAGTTTGGCGCATGAATTCGTTCATGTGCTTTTTTATGCCGTAATTAACTATTTCATATATGCTGGGGATATGTTACAATTTTTTTAATAACGACCGAGAGGATGATGGGTGGCCGATGGATAACTAACCTATTTTTTATCATTTGAAATTGCATATTTCAAATCATATAACATAGGATTAGTCTGCCCATTTTCTTTTAACTGTAAAGCTATTAACAATAGCTTATTAGAGTATGCAAAACGCGGCTAATCCTTCCAAAATATTGGGAGGATTTTTTTGTTCTCCCTTAAACGAGGGATTGATTGTATGAAAGAGCTTATGAAATTACAAAATATATGTTTTGAAATCAAGGATCATATTGTTTTTGAAGATGTGAATGCAAGTGTGCAGCAAGGAGATATCATCGGTGTCATTGGCAATAATGGCGCAGGGAAATCAAGCCTGCTTGACATCATCAGTAATAAAAGGGTTCCGGCGGAAGGTCACATACTATGGCTGCAGCAGGATTTAAAGATTGTGATGGTTGAACAGGAAACTGAGTCGCATTCTTCTGAAAAAATGAACTTTACAGAGACCAAATTACTGGAGAAGTGGCATGTGCCAGTCCATGATTACCGGACATTAAGCGGCGGAGAGAAACTGAAGGCACGGCTTGCAGCTGGCTTTTCAATGGAAGCAGACCTCTTGCTGCTGGATGAACCGACGAACCATCTTGACGAGCAAAGCTTAGAATTGCTTCACACACAAATCAAAAATTATAAAGGCACCATCATTTTCGTTTCGCACGATCGATATTTCCTTGATGCTGCGGCTACAAAGATTTGGTCGATCGAAGGCAAAAAACTCATTGAACACAAAGGGAATTATTCCAGTTATATGGAGGCCCGAAAATTAAAAAGGCTCACCCAGCAGCGGGAATATGAAAAACAGCAGAAGATGATAGAGAATATTCAGGCTCAAATGAATGAGCTTAATTCCTGGTCGCAAAAAGCCCATTCACAATCAACGAAACAAGAAGGTATTAAAGAGCACTATCGTGTTAAAGCGAAACGGATGGATGCACAAGTGAAGTCAAAACAAAAATGTCTTGAAAAAGAACTTGAGAAGGTAAAAGCAGAGAAGCTCGTGCCGGAACATGATGTGCGATTTTCTATGAAAGCAAATAATAAGACCGGCAAGCGGTTTTTAGAAATGAAGAATATCACAAAATCCTTTCACGGACGGACACTGTTCCAAAATGTTAATTTCACGATTCAGCATGGTGAGAAGGTATCCATATTAGGGCCAAATGGAAGCGGAAAGACGACTTTGCTGAAAGTGATTGCCGGACTGGAACGTGCACAGGGTGAGGTATGGGTATCGCCATCTGCAAAAATTGGCTATTTAACGCAAGAGGTATTCGATTTGCCTCTTGATCAAACTCCCGAGCAGTTGTTTTTTAAAGAAACCTTCCAGGAGAGAGGAAAAGTCCAGACACTGATGAAGAATTTAGGGTTCTTGGCATCACATTGGTCAGAACCGATCGGGAATATGAGCATGGGTGAGCGCGTGAAATGTAAGCTAATGGAATATATATTAGAAGAAAAAGATGTGCTGATGTTAGATGAGCCGACGAATCATCTGGATTTAGCTTCACGGGAGCAGCTTGAAAAAACATTGTCCGAGTATAATGGCACATTAATCGTTGTGTCGCATGACCGGTATTTTCTCGAAAAAACAACAACAAGCAAACTTGTTATTTCCAATCATCGTATTCAAAAACAGTGGAATGGAGAGCAAGGGAAAAAGGATGATCAGGATGAATGCCGGTTAAGGCTTGAAACAGAAAGGCAAGAAGTATTAGGGAAGCTGAGCTTTCTCACGCCAAAAGACAAAGAATATCACGTGCTGGATTTGAAATTTATAGAGCTTACAAAACAAATCCAGCAGCTATTGAAAGATTAAATGAATCTTAGAAAAAGAGGATATTGGGGTTTTGAGGCGAAATATGTGGATTAAAGGGGCGAATCCGTATGAACAATATTAAGGGGAAGGAGTTTTTCTATTGAAACAAGCTTTGCTGGTCATTGATGTTCAACAAGAGCTGGTGGATGGAAATAACGAAAATAAAAGTGTGCACAATAAAGAAAAATTGCTTAATCACATTAATTTGGTGATTGATAAGGCACAAGAATCAAACGCATTAGTTGTCTTCGTTAGAGACACAGATGTGGCTGGCGGTGAAGGGCCAGGTTTTCAGGTACACCCTGAAATCAAGGTGCCGGCTGATGCCAAAATATTTAATAAAGCAGCAACCAATTCGTTTTACGGTACGCCGCTGCTCGGCTATTTAAAGGAAAATGAAATCGGGCATCTTGTTATCATGGGCTGTGCAACTGAATATTGCATAGACACTGCGGTCAGAACGGCAACAGTGAACCAGTTTGATGTGACACTTGTCGGGGATGGACATTCAACGACAGATTCTTCAATCCTGTCTGCTGAACAGATTATAAGCCACCATAATAGAATTCTGCATGGCCATTATAATGTTGATAATTTTTCCGTGGTCCGTGCTGCTGAGGAAGATTTATTCCAGCCAACCCATGACAACTACCGCAGCTGATATGTTGGTAAAAGTCATAGCACATGCCCCGTTCTGAAAGCAGAACGGGGCATGTGCCTATTGAAACAAGCATATAGCTGAAGCTTTAATTTACAATAATCACCTGTTGGAGAGTGATAGATGGGATAGAATGAAAGAGGAAGTTTGGAAATAATCCTGCCTGTTTGAATCCCGCTTCATAACTTAAGCAAATGTAGCACAGATTAATAATTTTATATTATAGGATTTGCTGATTCGGTAAAATTTGAAAGAGGCCGAGCGATAAAGGAGAGAATAAAATGTCTCAATCAGTCATTTTTGATATGGATGGAACACTATTTCAGACAGATAAAATATTGGAACTATCACTTGAAGATACATTTAATCATTTACGGTCATTAAATAAGTGGAATGAAGGAACTCCTATTGATAAATACCGAAATATTATGGGTATACCGCTGCCGAAAGTATGGGAAGCACTTCTGCCTGATCACTCCCAGGAAGAAAGAGAACAAACGGATGCTTACTTTCTCGATAGGCTTGTTGACAACATAAGAAGCGGGAAGGGTGCTTTATATCCTCATACTGAAGAGATTTTCCGTTATCTGAGAGAGAACGATTATTCAATATACATAGCGAGTAATGGGCTAATAAAATATTTACAAGCAATCGTGAGCTATTATCATTTGGACAAGTGGGTTACCGAAACCTTCAGTATTCAGCAAATACAAACGCTGAATAAGGGGGATTTAGTCCAATCAATCATAAAAAAATATAATATCAAAAAAGCGGCGGTAATCGGTGACCGTCTTTCAGATATCAATGCGGCGAAGGATAATGGATTAACTTCCATAGGCTGCAATTTTGATTTTGCGCAAGCTGATGAACTCGCACAGGCTGATTATGTAATAAATGACTTGATTGAACTAAAAGAAATATTGCCTGGTTTAAATAGGGTTGAGGGATAAAAGGCTGCCGCTGAGGCAGTCTTTTTTATTTTCAAAAATGAAAGGAAATATTAAAAATCGGAATCTAACAGAGAAAATAGGGTAGGTGTATATAGTATGTGCTGATGTTCAAGGGATTTCCTTTGAAGAACTGTTTCAGGGTGTAACTCCAAGTTACACAGCTTTAGGAATTATCGAAAATAAGGAGTGTTTAACATGATGCAGCGACATGTATATCAGGATGAATATTCCTCTAGAGAATATATGGATAAACTCGATGCCTATTGGCGTGCAGCTAATTATTTATCAATAGGGCAGCTTTATTTAAAAGATAATCCCCTGCTAAGAGAACCGCTAAAGGCTTCTGACATAAAGGTAAAACCAATCGGGCACTGGGGCACCATTCCAGGGCAAAACTTTATTTATGCCCATTTAAACCGGGTAATTAACAAGTTTGATTTAAGTATGCTTTATATTGAAGGGCCTGGCCACGGAGGTCAGGTGATGGTTTCCAATTCATACCTTGACGGCAGTTACAGTGAAATTTATCCGGAAGTTTCCCAGGATACAAATGGAATGAAAAAACTGTTCCGGCAATTCTCATTTCCTGGCGGTGTAGCCTCACATGCGGCCCCCGTCACACCAGGTTCCATTCATGAAGGGGGAGAATTAGGATACTCGCTTTCCCATGGTGTTGGAGCCATTTTAGATAACCCCGACTTGATTGCTGCTGTCGTCATTGGTGACGGTGAAGCGGAAACAGGCCCATTAGCCGCTTCATGGTTTTCAAATAGATTCATCAATCCGGTAAATGATGGCGCTGTTCTGCCGATTCTTCATTTAAATGGTTATAAGTTAAGTAATCCAACCATTTTATCGCGTATAAACGATGACGATTTAACCAAATATTTTGAAGGAATGGGCTGGGAACCATTTTTTGTCGAAGGCAGCGATCCTAATAGCATGCATGGAGTAATGGCAGAAGTGCTGGACCAAGTGATTGAAAAAATCAAAGCAATCCAGCTTAATGCCCGTGAATCCGGCATGTCTGATGATTATTCTTGGCCTATGATTGTTTTTCGGACACCAAAAGGCTGGACAGGCCCTAAAGAAAGAGATGGTGTCCCGATTGAAAATTCATTCCGCGCTCATCAGATTCCTCTCCCTGTAAGCCAGAATAATATGGAATATGCAAAAGCATTGACTGATTGGTTAAATAGCTATCAGCCTGAGGAATTATTTGAAGACTCTGGACGGTTAAACCCGGAAATTGCGGAGATCACACCTAAAGGCGATAAACGCATGGCCATGAACCCTGCCGCAAATGCGGGTAAACACATCACGGACTTGATTTTGCCAAATTTCCCTGATTATGCTATTGATAACACCATTCCAGGCAAGGAAGCAGCCCAGGATATGTCTGTTTTGGGTGAGTATTTAAAAGATGTAATAAGAAAAAACCAGGATAATCGCAACTTCAGGATATTCGGTCCTGATGAAACAATGTCCAACCGCCTGGCACCTATATTTGAAGTGACAGACCGGCAATGGGAGGCGTCCATTAACAGTCCCAACGATGAATCTTTAGCCGCCAAAGGACGTGTCATTGATTCCCAATTATCCGAACACCAAGCTGAAGGGATGCTGGAGGGTTACGTGTTAACTGGCCGTCATGGTTTCTTTGCCAGCTACGGATCCTTTCTGCGTGTTGTTGATTCGATGCTGACACAGCACTTCAAGTGGCTGCGTAAATCAGCTGAACAAAAGTGGCGGGCCGATATTCCTTCGTTGAATATCGTTTCAACTTCAACTGTGTTCCAGCAGGACCATAACGGCTATTCACATCAAGACCCGGGAATTTTGGGACATCTGGCTGACAAGAAACCCGAATTTATACGGGAGTACCTGCCAGCGGATGCAAACACACTGTTAGGTGTCTTTGACAAAGTTTTAAATGACAGACAAAAAATCAACTTAATTGTTTCTTCCAAGCACCCCCGTCCACAATGGTTTTCTGCTGATGAAGCAAAGGAGTTAGTGGATAAGGGCTTAAAGAGAATCGATTGGGCCAGTACAGATAACGATGCCGAACCCGATCTTGTAATTGCTGCTGCAGGAACAGAACCAACACTGGAAAGCTTAGCGGCAATCAGCTTATTGCATGAGCGGCTTCCTGACCTGAAGATTCGTTTTATTAACGTCGTCGACATACTGAAATTAAGAAATCAAAAGTTAGATCCCCGCGGATTATCTGACGAAGAATTCAACCAATTTTTCACAAAAGATAAACCAGTTGTTTTCGTATTCCATGGCTTTGAAGGCTTGATCAGAGACTTGTTCTTTGACCGCCAAAATCGAAACGTACACATCCATGGCTATCGGGAAAATGGAGATATCACCACTCCATTTGATATTCGAGTCATGAATGAAATGGATCGCTACAGCTTGGTGAAGACGGCAGTACTGAATCTGCCTGATGATCAGGCAAAGGCACATATCACTCAGGAAATGGATGAAGTGCTCGAAAAGCATTTCCAATATATTCGTTCGGAAGGTAAGGATTTACCGGAAGTGGAAGATTGGGAATGGAAGGAACTTAAATGATTAACATCCTTCACCAATAACTAATGAAAAGTGCCTGAACCTGAAAACAGGATCAGGCACTTTTTGGTTCAAATGCACAATCCCGCCTTGACTTCTCCATCATTACTGAATGAAGCCAGCATCTGAAGCGTAAAATCAGCAGACAAGTTTAACAGTGTCTCATACTTAAGGGAATCTTAAGGATTTCCCAATATAATGGGAAACAGCTGAGATGAGTATGCTGATTTGGAGGAATTTATTTGAAAACGAATTATACAAAAATTGTACTGGACTTAATGATGGCAATCACTTTTGTGCTGTTAATGAATCCGAGAGTATTAAGTGGTTTGCCGTTTCATGAAATTGCAGGTCTGGCAATAGGAGCAGCACTTTTTATCCACGTTGGATTGAATTATCGCTGGGTGATAAATACAGCCAGAAAAATTTTCGGCACCAGACTTCCCAAAAAAACCAGATTTAGTTTTGTGTTAAATATACTGTTATTACTATCGATGGGTACCGTGATTATATCAGGTATATTAATTTCCAGGGTAGCTGTACCGAGTCTCGCCATTCAAGGAAGCCGATCTATCCGAGGTATCCATAGTTTCTCTGCAGATGCAACGCTCGCATTAGTTGGTCTTCATATTGCCGTCCATTGGCAATGGGTTATGAGCATCTGTAAAAAGGCATTTAAAACGAAGGAGGGGAAATTCAGGACAGGAGTTATTGCATCAGCGGTGCTCTCAATTGCCATTTTGGCAGGAGGGATTCAATGGTATGCCTCTTCTGCACCTGCTAACAAGGGTGATTTCCATCCAGAACAAATGCAGCAAAGAGGGGAGATGCCTCCTAATAATGGAGGTGAAGGGAATGTAATGAATACACATTCAGGACCGCCAAATGGAGATTTTCATGGACGGGATGGACATGGCGGCAGCAGCAGCCCATTTCTTGTAGTCCTTAACTATTTTGCGATTTGGGCAGCCATTATAATACCGGTTTATTATCTGGAAAAGCGCATCTTCAGGGATAAGCGAAAACCAAAAAGTATTCAGCACAAAGTAACAGGCTGATTAATTTATAGAAAAAGAGTAGAAGATTGGGCTGCCAGGTTAGGCGGCCTTATTTTGTTCCATAAAAGAGTGAAATCATTCGTAACTCTTTCATTTTGTAGGCTGTTTTTGAAAAACGCTGCTTGTATGGAACAAGGTAGCGGATTTCCGCTTCTGGCTCTCAGACTCCTTACATAAGCTCCAAGTTTGATTAAGTTACCTGGCTGTGAAGGATTTAGCTAACGAATAAAGAATGTAATCATGATAATAATCTTTTGCGGGAAATCATAAAGGAGGAGTATCAGGTGGATGCAAGATATCCAGTAGGGACATTTATATGTAATGATGAGATTACAAGTGATGTAATTGATCAATGGATAAAAGAGATTGAGGATTTACCCGGTTTATTGCGCGATTCTGTAAGTGGCATGGATGATGTGCAGCTTGACACGCCATACCGTGCGGGAGGGTGGACAGTCCGCCAAGTCGTCCATCACCTGGCGGATAGCCATATGAATGCCTATATCCGCTTTAAATTGGCCCTTACGGAAGTAAATCCTGTCATCAAGCCTTATGATGAAACTGAATGGGCGGAGCTTCCTGATTATAAACTGCCTATTGGCGTTTCATTATCCCTGCTTGAATCCTTGCATATGAGGTGGACAGAACTTTTACGCAGCTTAAGTCCGGCAGATCTTGCAAAGACCTTTATCCATCCGGAATCTGGCGAAGTTTCACTTGCCGAAAATATAGGCAACTATGCCTGGCATGGGCGGCATCATCTTGCTCATATTGCTTCTATAATATAAGTTAGAAAAATGGAAGAATCAAAAATTTACTAAATGGGAGTTGATTTACCGTGGATATGCAAGTAACAGCAAAGTTTAAAATACTCAAGCCGGCTAATGAAGTGTTTGAAGCTATAGCAGACCCTGAAAAAATGTCTAATTATTGGTTTTCATCAGGAACTGGAAGAGTGGAGCAAGGCAAGACGATTACTTGGAGATACGATGAATACAATGCAGAAGTGGTGATAAATGTATTGGAAGTCGAGGAAAATAAGAAAATCATGTTCTCCTGGGGGGGATATGGCCAAGAAACGATTGTGACAATTACGCTAAATAAGCTGGATGATACGAGTACAATCATTGAAGTAAACGAAGAGGGTTTGAGAGAAGATGACCCTGAAATAGTAAACAAAATGATTGGACAAAAAGAAGGCTGGATATACATGTTAACTTGTTTGAAGGGTTATTTGGAAAATGGCATCAATAATTTAAGGGCATCTTTAATCCATTAGGTAACGCCTAATGGAGTCTTTTGGCTTTTTAAGACAAGAATAAAAAACTTTTCTGTGCGGCGTATTTTAGTTGAATTAGGAATATGGGTACATATTAATGACAAAAGAATAGGAGATCACCATGAAAAAATATCAAAATCAAATACCAACTGTCATGAATATGGGAATCAGGTCTATGTTCAGCATGTTAAGGGACTCATTGTCAGGAAGAGCCGGGCGAAGGCCAGCCGCTTCCATCGATTCACTGGCCTTCAAGCAGGCTGAGTCTATCGCGGCCAGTGATGCACCCCGGGTCACGTGGTTCGGCCATTCGGCTTTTTATCTTGAAATGGAGGGCAAGAGGCTGCTCTTTGATCCAATGTTCGGCTCTCGCCCTTCGCCTGTTTCGTGGGCAGGCACAAAACGATATACTCGAAGCTTTCCTGTTCAGCCTGATGATTTTGTGGAGCTTGATGCAATCATTATATCCCATGATCATTATGATCATCTGGATTACCAGTCCATCCGCCAATTAAAGGACAAGACCCCGCGGATGATTGTGCCGATGGGTGTTCGCCAGCACTTGATTAAGTGGGGAGTTCCTTCAGAGAAAATTACTGAGCATAACTGGTGGGATGAGCTGGAATTGGACGGGCTTACACTGGCTTGTACACCGGCAAGGCATTTTTCTGGAAGAGGACTATTTAACCGTGATTCAACCCTCTGGTGTTCATGGGTGATTGCCGGCCGGGAGACTAAGGTTTTCTACAGCGGAGACAGCGGGTATGGACCTCACTTCAAGGAAATTGGCGAAAAATACGGTCCTTTTCATTTGACGCTGCTCGAATGCGGGCAATACGACGAGCGATGGTCTGCCATTCATATGATGCCGGAACAGACCGTGCAGGCTCACCTTGATCTTGGCGGAAATCTGTTAATTCCCGTTCATTGGGGAGCTTTTACACTTGCCTTTCACTCATGGACAGATCCCGCTGAGAGGGTAACGAAGGCGGCACGAAAACACCAGATTGACATTTCAACACCCAGAATCGGTGAAACAGTCTTATTTGCTTCCGGGCAATATCCAAAAACCTCCTGGTGGGGATAGCTATATGTTGTATACTCTTTGAAGTTACTGGACTTTAATGTGGTAGAAGATGATGCAGGAGCTTAATAATAAACATGGGGGAGTTAGTTATGCCATTTTGCAAAGTCGGTCAATTGAATATTTACTATGAAGACATTGGTGAAGGCATTCCGGTCTTGATGATTCACGGTTTTTCTCCAGACCACAGATTAATGAAGGGCTGTATGGAGCCTGTTTTTAAGGATAGTGCAGGGTGGAGACGTATTTATATCGATCTTCCCGGTATGGGGAAAACAGAAAACTACAGTCATATAAGGAATTCAGATGAAATGGCGGAAGCAATATTACTGTTCATAGATACTATGCTACCTGATCAGCCATTCCTGATTGCCGGGGAGTCTTATGGCGGCTATCTAGCAAGAGCAATCATTAACAATAGGAAGAAACAAATTTTGGGTGCTGCGTTTATTTGTCCCGTCATTTTTCCTGAAAAAGAAGATCGAATATTGCCCCAACACACAGTTGTCTTTAAAGATCATCAATTTGTGGATACATTGACGGAAGAGGAAGCAGAAGATTTCAGCAGTAATCAAGTTGTTCTGGATGAATATAACTGGGTTCGGTATTCCAGTGAAGTGTTATCCGGCTGCAAAATAGCAGATCAGGATTTCTTATCCAAGATTCAGGACAATTATGGGTTTTCATTTAATCCCGATGAAGGCTTGTTTGAAAAACCCAGTGTATTTCTTTTGGGAAAACAAGATTCAGTTGTCGGATATCAAAATGCTATTGACCTGATGGATAAATTCCCAAGATCAACTTTTGCTGTATTGGATAGAGCTGGCCACAATCTTCAAATCGAGCAGTCCCGGCTGTTTACATTACATATCATTGATTGGCTGGAAAGGGTAAAAGAATTCAATGACTGAAGCATTCTTTCTGGGGAAATATCAGGAAAAAGGATGACGGAAAGACCGATAACGGTTTGATAGCCTATTATCGTCTGCTTGCATCATATAAAAGTTTAATAGATTGGTTTATAGAAATTTTACTCATACCGGGCAATGTCAGCGCCTTTTTTCTGGGTGCCGGGTTGTTATGTATGATTCAGCACTAGGTATTTAGTGAAATATTGTCGGTAAAAAGGAGAGCGTATGAAATTTATTCTGATATTTGGACCTCAGGCAGTTGGCAAAATGACCGTAGGACAGGAGTTAGCGGATATAACAGATTTGAAGCTTTTTCATAACCATATGACAATTGATTTAGTGAATCCCTTTTTTGATTACGGTACAAAAGAAGGAAATAGGCTGGTAAGTCTATTTCGCAAGGAAATATTTGAGGAAGTGTCGAAAAGTGATTTGTATGGATTGATTTTCACTTATGTATGGGCGTTTGACCTTCAGGCAGACTGGGATTATGTTAATAAAATCAGTGCTATTTTTGAGTCCCGGGGCGGCAGTGTTTATTACGTAGAGTTAGAGGCAGATTTGGAAGAAAGGCTAAAGCGGAACAAAAGCCCTAATAGACTTGAACATAAACCAACAAAAAGGAATATTGAGAATTCTGAAGCTGATCTAAAGAGCACCATGCAAAAGTACAGATTAAACTCTTTGGAGGGTGAAATTAAAAAGAGGAATTATTTAAAGATAAATAATACAAATTTGAGCCCAAAGGAAACTGCTAAAATCATTAAGGAAGAGTTTGGACTGTAATCGTGTCCGGAACGTTATGCAGGAGTTTAGCAGATGGAAGATTACATTTATTAAGAATGGTTAATTATAAGAGTCCAACTAATTAAGAACCATCTAAGCGTTGTAAAAAGCGGGAACAGAAAAGGGCAAAGAGCGTTATTTATAGCAGAGGAAAATAAGAAGTGAAATAATCGCCAGTTCACGGCTGACTTATTGGAAAGAGAGATCTTTGAGGACAAGCTTTGCAATTATATCTAAGAAATAGAATTTAAAGGTATAGCAGACAGAGGCTGTTTCAACTTATTCAACTTTACCTTCAGATACAAACGGAAGATAGCGCATTTAAGGCTATCTGCCCGCACTAATATGTCTCATACCTTGACTCTATAAGTAATGCTGGTTCTCTAATTTTCTTTTTCTGCTTTTTTGTATCCTTTT
This sequence comes from Bacillus sp. MUM 13, assembly GCF_001866725.1. Lineage (NCBI taxonomy): Bacteria > Bacillati > Bacillota > Bacilli > Caryophanales > Bacillaceae > Bacillus > Bacillus sp. MUM 13. The sequence goes on along the minus strand of NZ_MLYQ01000041.1, from coordinate 3,082 downwards.
ATTTTTAATTTAAAAACAAATAATAATTTAAGGGTAATTTGTACAAATAAACAGTTTTAAAGAAACAATTAAAAAAGTTAATGCCGGCTCTTACTATTCACAAGTGTTGCTTCTAACATTAACAAAACTAAACCCAAAAACATATGTTAACAGCAGGTAGCACACTATACATGAAGAGCATGGCCCAGAATGCTGCGGTTCTAAAAAACAACTTTAGAGGTGAATCCATCCTCCTCGGCAAACATCGGGTGGATTTTTTTTATTTTGTGTATAAAACTAAACATCAAGTATCTGGTTGTTTGTGGTTAAAGATGAGTATATCAAGGTCCGCCTCATCAATCTAATTAGTTACGGCAACTGTATCGTTTTAATGTGCTCTACATTCCGATACACCGCTTCCCCTTCAGCTGTTATCAAAGTCATATTGTTATTTCGCATCTTTTGGAGTAAACCAATTTTTTCAGGATGGTCCCCTCCATCTAGTATAATTAATTGATTTTCAAATTTAACCAACTGCTCACTAAAGGATCTGGCTAAAGGAGCGGTTTTGGGCATTAGGGGCAGATTTTCACTCTTTAAGGAATACGGCGTTGTATTTGGCGGGTAGGGAATTAGCCACTTTACATGGTTCATCGAAATAAACATTGATTTGTACACAGGGGAATGAAAAACAAAATAGTCATTCATAATACTAGTTAAATAGCCATGGATGGTTTTATTCCCTGTCACGTAAACCTGAATAAACGAGCCTTTAGCAATCGTTAATGCTTTACGAAAGGATATAGTATCCGTTTCAATCGGATTATCTAAAGGAGGATCATATGAGATATCTTCTTCCTCTTTAATTATTTCTTTAAATCTCTGAATATGAACCGTTGGAATGTAGATAAATGAACGTCCATCGTATAGAACAATGATGTCCAGCCCAGCATCCAGCAGGTTTCCTATGTGATAATTCCCTCCGGAGATTTCCACCTCAATTTTCTTCCCTATTAAATCTGCAAAATCTATCAGCATCTTAATTCTCCTTTTCTAGAAATAATCTTATCGTTCAAGAACTCCGCCAAACAGCCAAAAAACCCAATAATATAAAACGATTAAAGTGAATAGCAGTACAGGCGGAATCACAACACATGTAACTTTTATATACTCCCACCAAGTAATTCTTACTTTTCCTTTTCTAACTATATGCATCCACATCAGTGTAGCGAGCGTTCCCATAGGAAGCAGTAATGATCCTATGTCGCTGCCAATTACGTTTGCAAGATAGGCAACTTTCAAGGAAAGCAGATCTAGGTCCATATGAGTTAACGTGAGGGTTCCGACCATGAGGGCTGGGTGATTATTGAAAATATTGGAGAGGACAGAAAGAAGGATACCCATCATGATACTCGCATGGAGCAGGCTTCCAGATACGATAGGCCGCATGAATCCAATCAGCCAGTCCGTTAAACCAATGTTATTTAAGCCGTAAATAATGACATACATACAAAAGGCGAAAACGATAATATACCACGGCGTCTTTTTTAGCATATCGCCAGGAGGTATTTTTAAATAAGCCCATCTCCATATTAAAAGGATAAGCGAGCCGATAACAGCCATAAGGGAGACGGGAATGTTCACAAATGAAGCAACAAAGAGGCTGATACGTACAGCAAAAACGAATAGAAGAACATTCCGCATGAATTTTGATCGTTCTTTTTCTGACGTATGCTGATATCCTGTTTTGAGCGGGTGGTAAGATTTAAGTGTAAGCCCAGTTACCGCAGAAGGAATTGTTTTCGGCAAATCTTTATAAAATCGAAGGAAAAGAAGCCCCACTAGCAAGAGAAGACCAAGTGTTGCAGGTACAAACATCATTGCCGTATGCAAATACAAACTCATATGCACGATTTTCAGAGCGATTAGATTTACAATATTGCTAACACCAATGGGAGCGCTAGATGCGGTGGCTATCAGGCCCCCTGAAAGTAAATAAGGGATTTTTTGATGATTTTTTAAGCGCATGTTATTTAATAACATGACTAGAATTGGGGTTGTGATTAAGATGCTGCCATCGTTATTGAAAAAGAGTGTCATGAGAAAACATAAAAGGTTCACATACCAGAATAAGCGAATCCCTGACCCTTTTGCTTTGGCAGCGAGTTTTTCTGCCATCCAATTAAAGAAACCAAAACTTTCTAAAACAATCGCCATGACAATCGTCGCTACAATGGTAATAGCTGCACCACTTATAGTGCCGGCTATTATACCCAGATCCGATATTGAAACACTCCCGCTAAGCACAATAATAATCGCACCTATTGCGGCAGGTATGGCCTCATTTATCCCTCTGGGTCTCCATAGAATAAATCCGAGGGTAACCAAAAAAGTCAATATGGTTATCCAGGCGGTTAGATGAATCATAGTTGTTCTCCTTTCATCCACAGCTAGTTTACCTTTATGTTTCTGCGAGACGGCCTAACCCCCTCATTAAGTAAGTCCGCTCATGTCCCCCCCATCCATCTATCCCTCTTGTAATGTTGTACTATATTTATATGTATCACGAATAAGACAGGCTTTAGGTTTGTACCCGTTTTTCCATAAATCCGCATGAATCTATAAATAAATGCCCCAATTAAAATTACCATTTGCTAAGACAATAGGTGCTCACTAAGGTGGAATGAATTTTTAAATACGCTAAGAAAATTAATTAGCAGAGCCTAAAAAAGATATTAATAAAATGATGGATGAAAGGGTGAATCACTGGGAAGGGATGTTAAACACGGGAGAGACGAACATAATAACGAACCCAAAATATAGTATTTCCTACAGCCATTAAAGAGGGCATCAAGGTTATATCAATATTTAAAGGACTAATAATCATGCAAATAAAAGCCAGATTGCTAAAAATGCTGTAAGTATAAAATGCAGCAAGTAAACATGGCTCTAGCAAAGAATTGGAAGAAGACCATCCAAAAGCATAGCTCACGAAATTAATGTTTCAAATGTAAATGTTGAGTAGACTGTGATAGTCTCTTCAGCTAGTCAGCTTATGCAGAAAATGCAGTCTAGACAAGGATTTCCTTAATTTAATCAAACG